>CBFGLY010000039.1:0-8028 GCA_965649725.1 uncultured Sphingomonas sp. | reverse complement strand
TGGCCCTCGACGATTTCGGAACCGGCTATTCCTCGCTCGGCTATTTGAAGAAAGCGCCGTTCGACAAGATCAAGATCGACCAGAGCTTCGTCCGCGGCGCGGCTTCGACGACGAAGCGCAACAGCGCCATCATCCGCGCGATCGTGACGCTCGCGGAAAGCCTGGGCATGGACACGACCGCCGAGGGCGTGGAAACCCACGACGACCTCTACCTGATCCGCGAACTGGGGGTCAGCCAGGTCCAGGGCTATATCTTCGGCAAGCCGATGCCGGGCGAGGAAGCCCGCGAGATGGCGAACAGCGTCCGGGTCGAAGCCGAGGGTTTCCAGTGCGTGCGCGAGCCGCGCCAGCGCCTGATGCGCCGGGCGATCGCCGCGATCAACGGCCAGACCACCGAGATCCGCCTGCGCAACATCTCCGCCATGGGCGCGCTGGTCGAGTGCGACCAGCCGGTCACGCCGGACATGACGATCACCATCGACATCGTCGGCGTCGGTCCCGTGGTCGGCGCCGTACGCTGGGCCCAGACGGGCAAGTTCGGCGTGCAGTTCACCGAGCAGTTCGACCTCGGCCGACTGGCGGCGAAACCGCAGCGGAGCAACGACGTCACCATGCTTCAACCCTGGTACGTCTCCCAGGGCCCGACGAAAGCGGCGAGCTAAAAGCTCAGAAGGCCTCGACGGGCAGCGCCATCAGGCTTTCCGCGCCCGCTTCGACCTTGCGGCGAAGCGCCCCGGCGGCAACCAGCTCGCGATCCGCGAAGAAACGGGCCGTCGCGATCTTCGCTTCGTGGAACGCCTTTTCCTCGCCGCTCTGATCCTGAAGCTTCGCCGATACGCCGGCCATCTTGAGCCACATCCAGCCGAGGCTGACGAGGCCCATCAGCTGCATATAGGCATAGGCACCGGCCCCGGCATTGTTGGGATCGGCCATTCCGTTCTGCGCAAGCCACATGGTCGCGGCCTGGAGGTCGGCGAGCGCCTTTTCCAGCGGCTCCGCAACGCCGGCCGGATCGCCGCCCGCCTTGGCCTCGGCGATATCGCGCCCGACCGCTTCGAAGAAGGCGCGGATCGCGCGGCCGCCGTCCTTGCCGAGCTTCCGGCCGACCAGGTCCATCGCCTGGATGCCGTTGGTGCCTTCGTAAATCTGGGCGATGCGGGCGTCGCGGACGAACTGCTCCATGCCCCATTCGCGGATATAGCCGTGACCGCCGAAGATCTGCTGCGCGTTGACCGCTGTTTCGAAGCCGCGGTCGGTGAGATAGCCCTTGATGACCGGGGTCAGGACCGAGATCAGGTCGTCGGCGGCGAGCCGTTCCTCCTCGGTCTGCGCCTTGCGCGACAGGTCGACCTGGAGCGCGCCCCACAGGATCAGCGCCCGCGCGCCTTCGTTGAAGGCCTTGGCCTCCATCAGCATGCGCCGGACATCGGGGTGGACGAAGAGGTGGTCGGCCTTGGCGTTGGGGTCGCGATCCTCCGGCTTCAGCGCCCGCCCCTGCCGGCGGTCCTTCGCATAGGCGACGGCGTTCTGATAGGCGACCTCGCCCTGCGCCAGGCCCTGAAGGCCGACGCCCAGCCGGGCCGCATTCATCATGATGAACATGGCGGCCAGGCCCTTCTCCGGCTCGCCGACCAGCCAGCCCTTCGCCCCGTCATAATTCATGACGCAGGTCGCATTGCCGTGGATGCCCATCTTATGCTCGATCGAGCCGCAAGTGACGCCATTGCGATTGCCCAGAGACCCATCCTCATTGACGAGGAATTTCGGCACCACGAACAGCGAAATGCCTTTCACATTGTCCGGGGCGCCGGCAATTTTCGCCAGCACCAGGTGGATGATGTTCTCGCTGAGGTCATGCTCGCCGGACGAGATGAAGATCTTGGTGCCGGTGATCGAGTAGCTGCCGTCCGGATTGGGATCGGCCTTGGTCTTCAAGAGGCCGAGGTCGGTGCCGCAGTGAGGCTCGGTCAGGTTCATCGTGCCGGTCCATTTTCCGGCGACCATGTTGGGCACGTAGCGCTGCTTGAGCTCGTCCGAGCCCTTGACCAGCAACGAGGCAATCGCGCCCTGCGTCAGGCCGTTGTACATCTCGAAGCTGTGGTTTGATGAGCAGAGATATTCCGCGATCGCGGTCGAAATGACCGACGGAAGCCCCTGCCCGCCATATTCGGCCGGCGAATGAAGCGTCGTCCAGCCGCCGGCGACGAACTGGTCCCAAGCCTCCTTGAAGCCGGGCGGGGTGGTCACCGATCCGTCGTCGGCGCGCTTGCATCCATTCTCGTCGCCGACGCGGTTCAAGGGCTGGAGCACTTCCTCGCAGAAGCGCCCGCCCTCGGTCAGGATCGCCTCTACAAGGTCGGGCGTCGCATCGGCGAAGCCCGGCAGGTTCGAATAATTCTGCATCTCGACGATGTGATCGAGGACATATTTCGTGTCGCGGACCGGGGCGGTGTAGATGGGCATCTTCTATTCCTTCTTCCCGCCCTCGAGCAGGGCGATGAATTCGTCGAGTTCCAGGATCGTCGCGTCGATATCGATGCGCTGCTGCTTCAGCCGGTCGACCTGGGCCTGGCACCGCTCGATCGTCTTCAGCCGCTGGGTCTCGCGCCCGTCGCCGACGTCGTAAAGGTCGAGCAGCTCCTTGATGTCGGCGAGGCTGAGGCCCACCCGCTTGCCGCGCAGGATCCAGGCGAGGCGGGCGCGGTCGCGGTCGGTGTAGAGCCGCTGCGTCCCCCGCCGCTCGGGCGCGATCAGCGCCTCATCCTCGTAAAAGCGAAGCGCGCGGGCGGTGACGCCGAACTCGTCGCACAGCTCGCCGATCGAATGGTGCGT
This sequence comes from uncultured Sphingomonas sp., assembly GCA_965649725.1. GTDB lineage: Bacteria > Pseudomonadota > Alphaproteobacteria > Sphingomonadales > Sphingomonadaceae > Sphingomicrobium. Next base: position 5,196 of record CBFGLY010000039.1, on the reverse strand, counting down.
TTTCTGCTGGAGCATGGCCTCCGATTTACTTTACGTTTCCGTAAAGGTCAACATACGCCGCCGTGACCGAACGGGTTCTCGACCAGCAGTTCGTCGCTGGTATCGCGCCACTTGAACGATTGCCCGCCGAGCCGGGCCCCAGGCCCGCAATAATAAGCGCAAGCGGCGGGCGGCCGACCGATCGTGAGTCCGCCGTCAGCGGTAGTCAGCGGAATTCGGCACCCGCCCTCCCCCGCCGGCACAAGCTGCCACTTGGCTCCCGTTCGTTCGACGCGCCCTTCTGCGCCGCAATTGGTATCGCCTTCCTTCGCGAAGGCTACGAAGGCGAAACGTTGCGGCGCGGAATCGCCGACAATGCACAAGGCATCGCGGCCCTGGCCGAAATAGGAACCGGGCTTCAGCGCCTCGGCGGAAGGTTCCTGCGAACAGGCGGTTAATAGGGGCGCGAGGAGCAGAATCCGTCTCATCCCGGCACCATGCTTCAGCTTGGAGTCAGGCGAAAGGCGACAAATGGCCCGTGCGCCACTATATGGCGCCAAACGCCCCCAAGGATTCGCGCGCCAACATGCTGACCACGAACCCGTTCGACGACGACAAGCTCCGCGAGGAATGCGGCATTTTCGGAATCTGGGGAGCGGAGAACGCCTCCAGCTTCGTCGCGCTTGGCCTCCACGCCCTGCAGCATCGCGGCCAGGAAGCGGCCGGCATCGTCACTTTCGACGGCACCAACTATCATGCCCACCGCGCCATGGGTCACGTCGCCGGCAATTTCGACCGCGACGACATCATGCGCAAGCTCTCGGGCAAGGTCGGGATCGGCCATGTCCGCTATTCGACCACCGGCGAGACGGCGATGCGCAACGTCCAGCCTTTGTTCGCGGAGCTGGCCGAGGGCGGTTTCGCGGTCGCGCATAACGGCAATTTGTCGAATGCGATGACCTTGCGCGCCGCGCTCAATCGGCGCGGCTCGATCTTCCAGTCGACCAGCGACACCGAGGTGATCATCCACCTCGTCGCCACGTCCAGCTACTCGACCCCGCTCGACAAGCTGACCGACGCGCTGGGGCAGGTCGAGGGCGCCTATTCGCTCCTCTGCCTGACGCCCGAGGGCCTGGTCGCCTGTCGCGATCCGCTCGGCATCCGGCCGCTGGTCATGGGCAAGCTTGGCGAAGCGACCATCTTCGCCAGCGAGAGCGTGGCGCTCGACGTCATCGGCGCGACCTACATCCGCGACGTCGAGCCGGGCGAGCTGGTGATCGTCAACGAAAAGGGCCTGCGCAGCTTCCGCCCGTTCGCGGCGGTCAAGCCCCGCCCCTGCATTTTCGAACATGTCTATTTCTCGCGGCCCGACAGCATCATCGAGGGCACGTCGGTCTACGAGGTCCGCAAGAACATCGGCGCCGAGCTGGCCCGCGAGGCTCCGATCGAGGCGGATTATGTCGTGCCGGTGCCCGACAGCGGCGTTCCGGCGGCGATCGGCTACAGCCAGGAAAGCGGCATCCCGTTCGAGCTCGGCATCATCCGCTCCCACTATGTCGGCCGGACCTTCATCCAGCCGACGCAGGAAGTGCGGCACCTGGGCGTCAAGCTGAAGCACAATGCCAACAGCGCGCTGATCCAGGGCAAGCGCATCGTCCTGATCGACGACAGCATCGTTCGCGGCACGACCAGCGTGAAAATCGTCCAGATGATGCGCGATGCCGGCGCGAAGGAAGTGCATATGCGCATCGCCTCCCCGCCGACGCGGCACAGCTGCTTCTACGGCGTCAACACGCCCGAACGCTCCAAGCTGATCGCCAGCCAGATGAGCGTCGAGAAGATGGCGCGCTATATCAACGCCGACAGCCTGGCCTTCATTTCGATCGACGGGCTTTATCGGGCGCTCGGCGACAAGCGCGATGGCACCAACCCCCAGCGCTGCGACGCCTGCTTCACCGGCGAATATCCGACCACCCTGACGGATTGCGACGTCGAGGGGAAGCCGAAGCCGCTGAGCTTGGTGGCGAGTAGGTAAAGGCACCTCTCCGTTCGTCCCGAGCCAGCGTCGAGCCCGCCGAGACGCGTCGGTCGAGGGATGCCTCGACGCCGGTCTCGGCTTCGCTCGACCTTTGCTCGACACGAACGGTAGGAATCCTGGCAGGACTCTCTAAACGCCCCTCCATGACCGAATCCAAACCCTTCGCCGACAAGCTCGCCCTCGTCACAGGCGCCAGCCGCGGCATTGGCGCCGCCACCGCCGAAGCGCTCGCGGCCGCCGGCGCCCACGTCATCCTGACCGCGCGCACCGCCAATTCGCTCGAACAGGTCGAGGAACGGATCCACGCCGCCGGCGGAACCGCGACCATCGCACCGATGGACCTGACCGACAGCGACAATATCAAGAAGCTGGCCCAGGCCGTGGCCGAACGCTGGGGCAGTCTCGATATTCTGGTGCTCAACGCCGCGATGCTGGGGAGCCTTTCGCCCGTCGAGCATCTCGATCCCAAGGAGCTGGACCGCGTGTTCAAGCTCAACGTCTTCGCCAACCAGGCGCTGATCTCGGCGTTCGATCCACTGCTCCGCCGCGCGGAAAAGGCGGAGATTGTCGGCATCACCTCCTCGGTCGGCGCCGAGCCGCGCGCGTTCTGGGGCGGCTATGGCGCGTCGAAAGCCGCGTTCGACACGATGCTGGCTTCTTACGCCGACGAGACCGCCCACGCCGGCAAGCTGCGCGTCCAGATCGTCGATCCCGGCGCGACCCGCACGCGCATGCGCCAGCTCGCATTTCCCGGGGAGGAGCCGGAAAGCGTCAAGGCCCCGGACGTCGTCGCCTCGGCGATCTTGGAGCGGATTCAGGGCGACGCCGAAACCGGCAGCCGCTCGCGCGTCGACTAAGCGAGCTCGAACCGCAGTTCGCGCCGGTCGATATCGGCCGAAACGAGCCTCACCTCGATCTCCTCGCCCGTCGCCGCGCCATTTGTGGCGACGCGAGCGATGACCGGCAATTTGCACAGCTGGATGCGCGCTCCTCGCTCGTCGATGTCGGTGACCACCGCGTCGAACGTCTTCCCCTCTCGCCCGTGAAGTACGACCGTCTCGGCGAGATCGATCGCTGCCCGCTCAATCTGTCCGCTGCGGACATCGGCGCGGTCCATCACGTCGGGGAGCTTCGGGAATGCGGCGGCCGCCATTTCCGGCGCCGGCTTGCCGTTGGCGATCGCCAGCGCGGCCTGAACGACATAGCGGTCGGCCAGGCGCCGGAGCGGCGCGGTGGCGTGGACATAGGTCGCGGCCATCGCCGAATGCCAGGGAATGACGCCTGTCTTGTAGGGTAGATAGCCCGCCGGGGCGCCCGCGCGGCGGATCGCGAGCATGAAGGAGGCCTGCTTCGGATCGAGCGGGTCGAGCCAGCGCTCCAATTGGTCGAGCGAGATATGGTTCGGCCATTCAACGCCGAGAGCCTGCGCGCTATGGCGAAGCCGCTTGACCGAGCGCCGGTCCAGCTCGCCCATCACGCGGAACAGGCCGGTGTGATGGGCCAGCAGCGCATCGGCGATGGCAAGGTTGGTCGCCAGCGACAAGGCGGCGTTGCGCTGCTCGGCCGGCGCCATCGGGCGGAACAGCAGGCGATATTTGCCATCGCCATTGACTACCACCTCCTGTTCCGGCGGATCGACCCGCGCGGCGCCGCGGCGGGCTTCGGCGGCCTCGATCCGGCTCGACAGATCGCGAAAGCCGGGCGGCAGCTGGTCGTCCCTGACGTGATCATAGGCCAGCTTGGCGCGGCTCCGCACCAGGGCGCGCTCCGCTCCGTCGAGCTTCACATTGCCGTCGGGATCGACGCGTACTGCAAAGATGATTGCAGGGCGCGGACCGTCCGGAAGCAGGCTCGCCGCGCCTTCGCTCAGCGCAGGAGGGTAAAGGCCGGCCTTGCCGTCGGGAAGATAATAGGTCGTCCCGCGCCGCCAGGCTTCCGCATCGATCGGACCGCCGTCCTCGACGAACCATGCGACGTCGGCGATGGCATAGCGCAGCAGCAGGTCGGCTCCGCTCGCCTCGATCCAGAAGGCCTGGTCGAGATCGGTCGATGAAGCGGGGTCGAGCGTGACGAACGGAATGTCCGTGCGGTCGACATGTTCGCTGGGAACGCGAGCCGCCGCATGCCCGGCAGCCTCGAGTACCTCGGGGGGAAAGGCGGCGGGAATCTTATATTGCTGGCGGATCGCGGCAAGGCCTCGGCCCAGCGCATTGGTCGGATCGGCAATCGCCCTCACGCGGCTTTGACCATGGTCACCTGCGCAACGTCGATTCCGCGGCCCCGAAAGCCGCCTTCGCAATACATCAGATAATAGCGCCAGAGGTCGTGGAAGCGATCGTCGAAGCCCTTTAGGCGGCCCTCTTCGACAGCCGCGTCGTAGCGCGCGCGCCAGATTTTCAGCGTTTCGGCATAATCGAGGCCGAAGCCCTGGCGGTCCTGCCAGCTAAGCTCGCGCTCGCGCGCCAGCGCCTCGAAGCGCGGCTCGTCGATCAGCATTCCGCCCGGGAAAATATAGGCCTGGATGAAGTCGGGATTGCGCGCATAACCTTCGAACAGCCGGTGGTCGATGCTGATATATTGCAGCGCCGCGCGGCCGCCCGGTTTCAGGTTGCGGGCGATGCTGTCCATATAGGCCGGCCACCATTTTTGCCCCACCGCCTCGACCATTTCGACCGAGGCGATGGCGTCGAATTCCTCGCAAATCTCCCGATAATCCTGCATCCGGATGTCGATGCGATCCGACAGTTCAGCTTCTGCAATCTTTGTATCGGCCCAACGTTTCTGTTCGGCAGACAAGGTCAGCCCGACCACTGTCGCGCCCCGCCGGGCGGCCTCGATCGCGAGGCTCCCCCAGCCGCAACCGATTTCGAGCAGGCGCATGCCGGGCTTCAGGTCCAGCCGGTCGAGCAAGAGCGAAACCTTGCGCCGCTGCGCCGCTTCCAAATCCCCCTCCCTCGAGAGGGAGGGGTTAGGGGTGGGTGAAGCTCGGTCGGGCTCGATGCCCGAGCGAGCTTGTTCCAAGCTCGCACCCACCCCCGGCCCCTCCCTTGCAGGGAGGGGAGCGAAACGGGCGCTGCTGTAGCTCATCGTTGGATCGAGCCATTCGCGATAGAAGTCGTTGCCCAGGTCGTAATGCGCGGCGATATTCTCGCGCGCGCCGACAAGGTCATTGTCCTTCC
>CBFGLY010000038.1:0-8063 GCA_965649725.1 uncultured Sphingomonas sp. | reverse complement strand
GCGGCATAGCCGGAAAATTCCTGGCCAAGCGTCAGCGGGGTCGCGTCCTGCAAGTGGGTCCGGCCGATCTTCACGATCGAGTCCCAGCGCTCCGCCTGGTCGGCGAGCCGGGCGTGGATCGTCCTCAGCGCCGGCAGCAGCCTGCGATAGACCGCGATTCCCGCCGCGACGTGCATCGCCGTCGGGAAGCTGTCGTTCGACGACTGGCCCTTGTTGACATGGTCGTTGGGATGGACCGGCTCCTTGCCGCCACGGTTGCCGGTCAGCTTCTCATTGGCGCGGCCGGCAATCACCTCATTGGCGTTCATGTTCGACTGGGTGCCCGACCCGGTCTGCCAGATGACCAGCGGGAACTGGCTGTCGAGGTCGCCGCGCGCCACTTCTCCGGCGGCCTGCTGGATCGCCTCGGCAAGCTCCGGATCGAGGCCGCCGATCCGCGCGTTCACCCGCGCCGCCGCCTGTTTCACATAGCCTAGCGCATGGACGATCTCGGCCGGCATCCGCTCCCGGTCACCGAACGGGAAGTTGGCGATCGACCGCTCGGTCTGCGCGCCCCAATAGCTGTCGCCGGGAACCTCGATCGGGCCGAAGCTGTCGGTTTCGGTGCGGGTGTGGGTGGTCATTTATATTCCCTAAGCCGTTCGGGCCGAGCGAAGTCGAAGCCCTGTCCTTTGTTTCTCGCCCTAGGAAAAGGACAATCCTTCGACAAGCTCAGGATGAACGGATGTCCGGGGGACATCCGAGAATTCTGAGCTCAGGACGAACCGATGAAATGGGCTAAGCTACTTCTTCCGCGTGAAGTCCACGTTGACGACGTTCGATCCGTCCTCGGCCTCGGCGACGGGGGCGTCGTTTTCGGGCTCGTCATGCTCCTCATGGCCTTCCGGCGCGCCATTGGCCTGGAACTTCAGGCTGAAATCCACGGCCGGATCGACGAAATCCGTCACCGCCGCGAACGGCACCACCAGCGTCGAGGGCACGCCGCCAAAGCTGAGGCCGACCGAGAAATGGTCGTCCTCCACCTTCAAATCCCAGAAGCGGTGCTGGATGACGATGGTCATCTCGTCGGGGAATCGCTCGACCAGATGCTTGGGAATCGAAACGCCCGGAAGCTGCGTCTTGAAGGTGATGTAGAAATGATGGCCGCCCGGCAGCCCGCCGGCCTGCTCGACCTCGTGAAGCACACGGCCAACCACGTCGCGCAGCGCCTCCTGCACGATTTCGTCGTAGGGAATCAGGGACTCAGGGGTTTCCTCGCTCATCGCTTTTCGTGGTAGCGAGCGAGGCCAACCGGTCAAGCGGAGAGAGCCGATAATGCCGATCGACGCCAAACAGCCTTATGATGACCAGAATATCTTCGCCAAAATCCTGCGCGGGGAAATCCCGAACAGGACGGTGATGGAGACCGGACACAGCCTCGCCTTCCACGACATCAACCCGCTCGCCCCCATCCATATATTGGTGATCCCCAAGGGGCCTTATGTGAGCTGGGACGATTTCACCGCCAAGGCTTCCGACGACGAGATCACCGACTTCGTCCGCACGGTGGGCGAGGTCGCGAGGCGCGCTGGCGCGGATAGCCAGGGTTATCGGGTCCTTGCCAACAGCGGCAAGCGCGCTGGCCAGGAAGTCCCGCACCTTCACGTCCACGTCTTCGGTGGAGAGCCGCTGGGACCGATGCTCGCCCGCTAGAGGCAATATCAGCGCTTGCGCCTCCGAATCGAGGCGCTAGGCTCCGCGTCACAAAGGGCGGGGCCGCGCGAACGGATCCCCGCAATCCAAGGGGAAGACCATGCTCTTAGACCGCGTCAAACCGCTCGACGCCATTTTGGCGACCGCGGAGAAAAAGTCGCTCCATCGCTCGCTCGGCGCATTTCAGCTGACCTTGTTCGGCATCGGCTGCATCATCGGCACCGGCATTTTCGTGCTGACCGCCGCGGGCGCCCAGAAGGCCGGCCCAGGCCTGATGCTGGCGTTCGTCATCGCCGGCGCGGTCTGCGTCGTCGCGGCGCTTTGTTATGCCGAGATCGCCGCGATGATCCCGGTTGCCGGCTCCGCCTACACCTATAGCTATGCGACGATGGGCGAGTTCCTCGCCTGGACGGTCGGCTGGGCGCTGGTCCTCGAATATGCGATCGCGGCGTCGGCGGTCTCGGTCGGCTGGTCGGGCTATTTCAGCGGGACGATCCTGCAGGAATTCTTCGGAATAACCTTGCCGCCCTACCTCGCTGCGGGTCCGCTTGCGCTCGGCGGAGCGCCCGGCGGCTTCATCAACCTTCCGGCGCTGGTCATCGCTCTACTGGTCACCTGGCTGCTGATGATCGGGACCCGGGAGTCGGCCGTGTTCAACGCCGTCCTGGTCGCCATCAAGATCACCGCACTGACGCTGTTCATCATCCTGACCCTGCCGAAGGCCGACGTGGCCAATTTCAACCCGTTCCTCCCGGCCGGCGTGTTCGGCGGCTTCGGAACGGGCGTCGGCGCGGTCGGCGCAGCGGCGACGATCTTCTTCGCCTATGTCGGTTTCGACGCGGTCTCGACCGCGGCCGAGGAGACCAAGAACCCGCAACGCAACGTTCCGATCGGCCTGGTCGGCTCGCTGCTGATCTGCACCATCTTCTACATCCTGGTCGCGGCCGGCGCGGTCGGCACCATCGGCGGCCAGCCGATCATGGGTCCGAACGGGATTCCTTTCCCGGCCGGTTCGGAGGAACTCGCCCGCCAGTGCGCGATGCCGCAACATGCCGAGGCCCTGGTCTGCTCGAACGAGGCGCTTGCCCACGTCCTTCGCACGATCGGATTCTCGACGGTCGGCAATGCGCTCGGCATCGCCGCCTTCCTCGCGCTTCCGTCGGTCATCCTGATCCTGCTGTTCGGCCAGACCCGCATCTTCTTCGTGATGGCGCGCGACGGCCTGCTTCCGGACGGCCTGTCGAAGGTCCATCCGAAGTGGAAGACGCCCTACGTCGTCACCGCCTTGACCGGTGTGGCGGTTGCCATCGCGGCCGCATTCCTGCCGGTCGGGCAGCTGGCCGACATCGCCAACGCAGGAACGCTTTATGCCTTCTTGATGGTGGCGGTGGCCGTGATGCTCCTGCGCAAGAGCGCGCCGGACCGTCAGCGCGCATTCCGGGTGCCCGGACTGGCCATCATCGGACCGCTGACCATCCTCGGCTGCCTGTTCCTGTTCTTCAACTTGCCGCTGGCGGCGATGCTGGTGCTTCCGATCTGGAGCGTCGTCGGCTTCCTCGTCTATTTCGGCTACAGCCGCAGCCACAGCCACCTGGGCCAGGGCCGCGTCGAAGTTCATGAGGACGAGGCGCACGACCTGAAGCCCCATGTGCCGGGCATCGACGATCCCAATCACGCTCACTGAGCGATCGTCATCAAGTGAAGAGGCCGGGGAGAAATCCCCGGCCTTTTTCTTTAGGCGAAGAGGCCGCCTGCCAGCGCCTTCAGATCCTTTTCCGGGCGGGCGCCGTAATGCTGGATCACTTCCGCGGCCGCGATCGCGCCAAGCTTCAGCGACGTTTCCAGGCTCACGCCGCGCGCCTGCCCGGCGAGGAAGCCGGAGGCGAACAGATCCCCCGCGCCGGTCGTATCGACCAGTTGCTCGATCGGCTCCGCATCCACTTCGGCGCGCTCGCCCCCCGAAACGGCAATGGCACCCTGCTCACTGCGCGTCACGACCAGCGTCGGTGCAACTTTCGCCAGACAGGCGACAGCGGCCTCGAAATCGTCCGTTTCGGTCATCGCCTTGGCTTCCGCCTCGTTCGCGAAGAGGATGTCGATCTTCCCGTCGCGCAGCAGCTGCCAGAAGCCCTCGCGGTGGCGGTCGACGCAGAAGGTGTCGGACAGGGTGAAAGCGACCTTGCCCCCGGCCTGGTGAGCGGCGGCCATCGCCGCTTCCATCGCCGCGCGCGGCTCGGCCGGGTCCCACAAATAGCCTTCCAGGTAGACGATGCCGCTGGCCGCGACCGCATCGAGGTCGATCGAGCGCCGTTCCAGCAACTGCGCCGCGCCGAGGAAGGTGTTCATCGTCCGCTGCGCATCGGGCGTCACGAGGATGAGCGAGCGCGCCGTTGCGCCTACGTCGTCGCGCGGACCCACCAGGAAATCGATCCCCTGCGATTCGATGTCATGCTGGTAGATTCCGCCAAGCTGGTCGCCGGCAACCTGTCCGATGAAAGCGGTCCGGATGCCCAGCGCGGCGAGGCCCGCCGCCGTGTTTCCGGCCGAACCGCCGCTGATTTCCCGGCCCGGACCCATTTCCCCGTACAAGCGGACAGCCTCGGCCTCGTCGATCAGGCGCATCGATCCTTTGGCCAGCCCCTGGGCGGCAAGGAAGGCGTCGTCGGCGTCGGCAATCACATCGACGATGGCATTGCCGATGCAGAGCACGTCGTAACGAAGATCGGTCATGAGGGCTTGAATCCTGGCGCAAGGAGAAGTCGCGGGGGCGCCTAGCGGGCCGAGGCGCGGCGCACAAGCTTGTCAGCCCGCAGGTCCAGCGTCACAAGCGGGCGATGCGTCGCCTTCTTCCCTTTGCCGCCCTTGCCCTTGCCGCTTGCGCCTCCACCCCGACACCGCAGGCGCAAGCCCCCGCGACGCCGGCCACGCCCGCAACCAACGATCATGACCACCGGTCGCTCAACGGAATGACCGCGGGCGAGCTGATCGAGCATTTCGGCAAGCCCCGCATCCAGATCCGCGAGGGCGATGGGACCAAGCTGCAATTCGCCGGCCCGGCCTGCATCCTCGACGCCTACCTCTACCCGCAGGGCAATGGCGCGCCGCGCGTGTCCTACATCGAAGCGCGCAATTTCCAGGGTGCCGACGTCAGCGCCCAAGGCTGTGTCTATGCGATCGAGGCGCGGGCCGGCAGGCGCTAAAGCCGCCCGATCGCCCAGCGCGCCGCGTCGGCCACCACCGGATCGTCACTCGCCAGGTGACGCTCCACCGATGGCCTGAGCGCCGCATCGCCGCTATTGCCGGCCGCGATCAAGCAATTGCGGATCATCCGGTTGACCCCGATCCGCTTGATTGGCGAGCCCGAGAACATCTCGCGAAAGCTGCGGTCGTCCAGTGCGAGCAGGTCGGCCAGGGCCGGTGCCGCCAGTTCCGCGCGGGGAGCGAACGCCTGGTTGGCCTGCGCCTGGCTTGCGAACCGGTTCCACGGGCAAACCGCCAGGCAGTCGTCGCAACCGTAAATCCGATTGCCCATCGCTTCGCGGAATTGATGAGGGATCGGGCCGGCATATTCGATCGTCAGGTAGGATATGCACCGGCGCGCATCGATCCGGTGCGGACCGGTGATCGCGCCGGTCGGGCAGGCATCGATGCAGCGATGGCAGCTCCCGCAATGATCTCCCGCGGGTTCGTCGGGCTCAAGCTCCAGCGTGGTGTAGATGACGCCGAGAAACAGCCAGCTGCCATGTTCCCGGCTCAGCAGATTGGTGTGCTTGCCCTGCCAGCCGATTCCGGCGGCGGCGGACAGCGGCTTCTCCATCACGGGCGCCGTGTCGACGAACACTTTCAGCTGGCATGGCTCCCCTGAGCCTGTCGAACGGGCGCACTCATCGGCCAGCCATCGGCCCATCGCCTTCAGCGCCTTCTTCACCGTCTTGTGGTAGTCGCCGCCCTGCGCATAGACGGAAATCCGGCCCCGATCCGTTGCTTCCGCCAAGGCCAGCGGATCGCTTCCCGGCGCATAGCTCATCGCCAGCGCAATCACCGATTTCGCCTCCGGCCACAGGCCAGTGGGGCTCGCGCGTTGCTCCGCCCGGTCCTCGATCCAGCCCATTTCGCCGTGATTGCCCGCGGCAATCCACTTCCGCAGTTCCTCGCCAGCCTGCGGTATCGCGTCTGCGCGCGCGATGCCCCAGGCGCAAAAGCCCAGCTCCCGCGCTTTGTCGAAAATCCTTGTGCGGAGGCTTGCCATGACCGGACCAGCCTTTACCCATTGTCGCCATGGGGGAAAGTGTGATCGCCGCCGAGGCACGCGACCTGGTCAAGGATTTCGACGGCAAGCGCGCGGTTGACGGCGTCAGCCTGACCGTGCCCGAGGGAAGCATCACCGGCATCCTGGGGCCCAACGGCGCAGGCAAGACGACCTGCCTTCGAATGATGCTCGGAATCATCGACCCGACGTCGGGAACGCGCACGTTGCTCGGCCACGAACGCCCGCTCGAGGTTGCCGGCGACGTCGGCTATTTGCCGGAGGAACGCGGTCTCTACCCCGCGATGCCGGCGGCCGAAGCGATCGCCTTCATGGGCGCGCTTCGAGGCCTGCCGATCGCCGATGGACGGCGACGGGCGCTCGAGCTGTTGAAAGAGCGCGGGCATGAGGATTGGGCGAAGAAACCGATCCGCACCCTGTCCAAGGGCATGGCCCAGACCGTCCAGCTGCTCGGCACCATCGTCCACAAGCCCAGGCTGATCGTGCTCGACGAACCGTTCGCCGGGCTGGACGCGCTTAACCAGGAAAAGCTCGAGCAGCTGATCCGCGACCAGGCGGCGGCGGGCATCACCGTCATCTTCTCGACCCACGTGATCGCCCATGCCGAACGGCTGTGCGAGCGGATCGCCATCATCGCGGAAGGGAAATCGGCCTTCGAAGGCGGGGTCGACGAAGCGCGCGGCAGGCTTCGGCCGATCGTCCACCTCAGGACTCGCGCTGAGGACGGGCCGTGGCGCGGGGCGATCCCGGCCGAGGCGAAGAAGGTCAGCGGGGAATGGCGCTTCGAGCTTCCCGCCGGAGGTCCGGAACCGCTTCTCAAGGCGCTGATCGACGGCGGCGCGGGAATTGAAACGCTAAGCATCGAGCGGCCCGGCCTCCACGATGCGTTCATCGCCATCGCCGGCGAGGCGGCGGCCCGGGCCATGGGCCATGCTCCGGTCGAGCAGGAGGCGGCATGAAGCTTCCCGAGACCATCCGCGCCGCCTTCGTCATCGCCCGCCGCGACTTCACCGCGACGGTCCTGAGCAAGACATTCCTCTTCTTCCTGCTCGGCCCGCTGTTCCCGATCGCGCTCGGCTTCATTTTCGGCGGAATCGGGGCGCAGGTGGAGCGCAATGCCGCGCCGGCGACCGTCGCGGTCGTGGCGTCTCCCGCCGACTATGCGCTGCTCGATGCGGCCAGGACCCGCCTTTCCCCACTCGGCACCGACCGGCCGCTGGTCGCCTTGCACAGGGTCGAGCCGGAAGCGGATATAGACTCCCAGCGGCAGCGGCTGCTGACGTCGGCCGACGAACCGATCCTCGGCGTGCTCGACGGCGGTCTGGCCGATCCGCATTTCACCGGTGCCGTGACCGCGGACGGCCGAACGGTCCAGCAGGTCAATCTGTTCGTCGACGAGGCGCGGCGGATGAAAATCCAGGCGCCCGTCCAGAGCGAGCCGGTGGAAGTAACGCTGACCCGAAGCTCGTCCGGCTCGGTCGCCTTCGCCCGCAACCTCACCGCGCGGGCCGGGCAGACGATCCTGTTCGTCCTCACCATCCTCCTCGCCGGCATGCTGCTTTCCCAGCTGATCGAGGAGAAGTCCAACAAGGTGATCGAGGTGCTGGCCGCGGCGGTCCCCGTCGACGCCATCTTCCTCGGCAAGCTGTTCGCCATGCTGGCCATGTCGCTGGTCGGGATCACAGTCTGGACCAGCGCCGGCGCGGCGGCCATCGCGATTTACGCCAAGGGCGGTCTCGGCGCGCTGCCGCCGCCGGCCGTGGGCTGGCCCGCATTCCTCTTCTTCATCCTGCTCTATTTCTCGATGAGCTATTTGCTGATCGGCGCGACCTTCCTCGGGATCGGCGCGCAGGCGTCGACGGTCCGCGAAGTGCAGACGCTGTCCATGCCGGTGACCATGTCGCAGGTGGTCCTGTTCGGCCTGGCCTCGCTCGGCGTCGGCAAGCCCAACAGCGCGGAAGCGATCGGGGCGGCAATCTTCCCCCTGTCGTCCCCGTTCGCGATGGTTGCGAGGGCAGCCGAGCAGGAGGCGCTGTGGCCCCACCTCATCGCGCTCGTGTGGCAGGTCCTGTGGGTCGCGATCATCCTCAAGCTGGCAGCCGCC
>CBFGLY010000037.1:0-8079 GCA_965649725.1 uncultured Sphingomonas sp. | reverse complement strand
GCACCGGAAGCGGCGGCGCGGGCAGCGGCACCGGCGGCGGCGGTTCGGGCGGCACTGCGTCGGGAGTCCGCCTAGTCAGAGGGATCACCAACCGCGACTATCCGCCGGCGATCCAGCGCAGCTGGCCCCGCGGCGGGCGGGTGTTCGTCCGCGTGCGGGTACAGCCCGACGGCCGGGTCAGCCAGTGCGACGTGATGCGCAGCTTCGGCGACAAGGCGGTCGATCAATGGACCTGCAGCCTGGTCCTGAGCCGAGCCCAGTTCCGACCTGCCACCGACGCCAACGGCAAGCCGATCGCCGCATGGTTCGGCTATGTGCAGAGCGACGTCGGCCGCTTCGACCGCTAGGCAATCGCGCCGCACTTGCCTACAGCGCCCCCAGCAAAGGGAGCCAGCGATGATCGAAGCCGAATGGTGGGACTATGACGACGCCGAGGAGATGGCGGAGGCCGTCGCGGGCGACATCGGCTTCATCATCGAAAGCGCGCTGGATGCGCGGGGCGAGGCGCTGATCGCGGTTCCGGGCGGCAAGACGCCGCTGCCGATCTACGCGAAGCTGGCTGAGGCCAAGCTCAACTGGAAGAAGGTCACGATCATCCCGACCGACGACCGGCTGGTCCCGCTGACCGACGAGAAGTCGAACATCCGCGCCATCGCCCAGGCCTTCCTTCCGACTGGCGCGCGCGTCTTCCCGATCACCAGCGACATCGCCGACTATAAGCTGGCCGGCAATTCGGCGAATGCGAAGCTGGCCGACCTGAAATTCCCGCTCGACCTCGTCTGGCTCGGCGTCGGCATCGACGGCCACACGGCGTCGATTTTTCCCGGCCCGGATTTGGATGAGGCGCTAAACGCGCCCAAGGGCCGCCACGCCGTCGGAGTCATGCCCGATCCGCTGCCGCCCGAGGCGCCGGTTGCGCGGGTGACACTGACCCGCTCCGCGATCCTGTCGGCGCGGACGGTGCTGATCACGGTCACCGGTGAGGAGAAGAAGGCGTTACTCGAAGGCGCGATCGAGGACGGCCAGTCGTCGAAGCTTCCGATCGGCCGGGTGCTGGCCGAAGCCGAGCAGCCGATCGATATTCATTGGAGCGCTTGATCAGTCGCCAGGTTGATCCTGATTCGGATACAGAATTCGAAAAATGAGCGCCAGCGCGGCTAAAGTGACAGCGGCAATCGTATAGGAACGTGCTGGGTCGCCCGGCGAGAGCCACGCAGCGAATACGAAACCAATAATGCTGAGAATGGCGATCCCGATCGTAATGCCGGTCCACTTGATGATGGCACGGAACAAATTCATGGCTTGGCTCAGCATTCCTCCAACGGCTTCCCGCGCGTTTCCTTGAGGAAGAAGATTGTCACCAGCACCGAGATCGCGGTGAAGGCGACCGAGTACCACAGCCCCGCATAGATATCTCCTGTCAGCGCGACGATGGCGAAGCTGGTGACGGGGAGGAAGCCGCCGACCCAGCCGGTGCCGACATGATAGGGAAGGCTCATCGCCGTGTAGCGGATTCGGGTGGGGAACATCTCGACCAGCGCCGCCGCCTGCGGGCCATAGAGCGCGGTCGCGGCGACGACGAACAGCAGCAGGATCGCGAGCAGCAGTGGATAGTTGATCGACGCGGGATCGGCGGATTTGGGATATCCGGCGGCAACCAGGACCTTGGTCAAATCCTCGCCAACCGCCGCCTTGTAGGTCTTCAAGTCAGCATCCGCGACCGTCTCGCCGCTGCCGACGTGATAGGCAGGTTGCGATCCGACGATAACCGAGGTCGTCCCGTCTGGCGACGCAGTCTCCCGGTAGGAAATGCCCTTGGCGATGAGCAGGCCTTTGACGATGTCGCAGCCGCTGTCGATGCGGCGCGTTCCGGTCGGGTCGAATTGCGATGAGCAGCTGGACAGGTCGGTCTGGATTGTCACCGGCGCTGCTTGCCGCGCCGCCACGAGCGCCGGGTTGGCCGCATCGGCAATCCAGTGCGAACCAGGGAAGTAAAGCGCCAGCGCCAGCAACATTCCACCCAGCATGACTGGCTTGCGGCCGACGCGGTCGCTCAGCCAGCCGAAGAAGACGTAGAGCGGGGCGCTGACCACCGTCATGACGATCAGCAGCATGTCCTTGGTCCCGGCGGGAAGGCCGAGCGACTTTTCCAGGAACACCTGCATGTAGAAGAAGGCGAAATACCAGACCGCGCCTTGGGCGGCCATGATCCCGAAGAAGGCGATGGCGACTTGGCGAAGGCTCTCGCGGCGGCCGAAGGCTTCGCGCAGCGGTGTCTTGGTTACCGCGCCTTCCTCGCGCAGCTTGGCGAAGTGCGGGCTCTCGCTCAGCTTCACGCGCATCCACACCGAAATGGCGAGCAGCAGGATCGAAGCGACGAACGGGATGCGCCAGCCCCAGGCGTTGAACGCCTCCTCGCCAAGCCACGTCCGCGCGGCGAAGATGACCAGCAGGGCGGCAAGCAGGCCGAACGAGGCCGACGACTGGATCCAGCCCGTCGCCGCGCCGCGCTTGTCGTTGTCGGCATGTTCCGCGACATAAATCGCCGCCCCGCCATATTCGCCGCCCAGCGCGGTGCCTTGGCAAATGCGGAGGAAGACGAGGAGGATCGGCGCGAGGATCCCAACCTGCTCATAGGTTGGGAGGAGGCCGATCAGGAAGGTCGATCCGCCCATCAGGCTGACCGTGGCGAGAAACGTCGCCTTGCGCCCGATCCGGTCGCCCATCGCCCCGAAGATGATCGCGCCCAGCGGCCGGAAGGCGAAGCCGACCGCGAACAGTGCCAGCGCGGCGATCAGCGCGGAGGTCGGGTCGAGCCCTGCGAGGAAGACCTTGGCGATGACCGGTGTCAGGCTGCCGAAGATGAAGAAGTCATACCATTCGAAGGCAGTCCCCGCCGACGACGCGGTAACGACGCGCGCCATCGACCATGGTTTTGCTTCCTGCGACATCCGTTCCCCCAAAAATCTTTTTCGGGGAGCCTAGCGCGAAGGACACGACACGCAACCGTTCCCCGGCGGAGGCCGGGGCCCTGGAAAGTTCCGTCAGGGACTTTGAGATTCCGAGCTTCCCGGCTCGCGCCGGCCTGGACCCCGGCCTTCGCCGGAGAACAGCTTAAATCCCCTTCGCCATGTCGATCACGAAGCGGTAGCGGACGTCGTTCTTGAGCAATCGCTCATAGGCCTCGTTGACCTCGTCCATCCGGATCATTTCGACGTCCGGGTAGATGTCCTTCGCCGCGCAGAAATCGAGCATTTCCTGCGTCTCGGGGATGCCGCCGATCGCCGATCCGCCGACCGCCCGGTTCCACCAGATGAGGTTCATTCCGACGAAGCCCGGCATCGGCGTCAGCGCGCCGACGATCACCATCCGCCCCGACCGGCCGAGCAGTTGCAGATAGCCATCGATCTCATGGCTGACCGGGATCGTATTCAGGATGAAGTCGAAGCGGGTTGCGGCCGCCCTCATCTGCTCGGGGTCGGTCGAGACGATCACGTCATGCGCACCTAGCTTCCTCGCATCATCGCCCTTTTCGGGCGTGGTCGTGATCATGGTGACATGCGCGCCCAGCGCGGCGGCGAGCTTCACCCCCATATGGCCGAGCCCGCCCAGGCCGACGACCGCGACCTTGCTGCCAGACCCAACGCCATATTGGCGGAGCGGTGAATAAGTGGTGATTCCGGCGCACAGCAAAGGTGCGACTTTGCTGGCGTCCATGCCGTCGGGCACCTTGCAGACGAAATGGTCGCGGACGACGATATGGTCGGTGTAGCCGCCCTTGCTGACCGTCCCGTCGTGATAGTCCTTGCTGTTGTAGGTCTGGACGCAGCCCTTGCGGCAGAAGACTTCCCAGCCTTCCAGGCACTGGTCGCACTCCATGCAGCTGTCGACCATGCAGCCGACCGCGACCGTGTCGCCGACGCGGTGGCGGGTAACTTCGTCGCCGATGGCGGTGACGGTGCCGACGATCTCATGGCCCGGGATGACCGGATAGCGCGTCCCGCCCCAATCGTTGCGCGCCGTGTGCAGGTCGCTGTGGCAGATGCCGGCGTAGGTGATCTTGATCGAAACGTCGTTCGGCCTTAGCGCGCGGCGTTCGAACTCCATCGGCTTGAGCGGCTGGTCGGGTGCTTCGGTGCCCCAGCCTTTGGCGAGGGTCGGTCCGGCGCTTGTCGTTGCTTCCGGTTGCGCGGTCGTAGCCATATTCAGCCTCCTATCGTGAAGCACGCTCCAGCACGCGCCTCGCCTGGGTCAGGTGAGGCAGGTCGACCATTTTTCCATCGACCGAAAGGACCCCCGCGTCCGGCTGTGCCTCGAACGCGGCGACGATGGCGCGGGCATGCGCGACGTCCTGCTCCGAAGGCGTGAAGGCGGCGTTGATGATCGCCACCTGCGCGGGATGGATGGCGAGCTTGCCGGTGAAACCTTCGCGGGCGGCGGTCTCGGCCTCGGCCCTCAGCCCTTCTTCGTCGCGGAAGTCGGCGAAGACCCCGTCGACCGGCTGGACTTCCGCGGCGACCGCTCCGGCGAGGCAGAGCGAACGGGCCAGCTTGTAGGTGAAGGCCAGCTCGCCGTTTGCCGCATATTTGGACGCGGCGCCGAGCGCCGCCGACAGATCCTCCGCGCCCCAGCTCATCGCCGCCAGCGACGAGCCGGCCTCCCGGTAGGAGAGAAGGCCGAACAGCGACGCCGCGGTTTCGGTGACGATCGCGTGGACCGGCAGATGGCGCGGGGCATAGGCCGCGCAGAAATCGGCGACGTCATCCCCGTTTTCGCACTTCGGCAGAACCACGCCGTCGATCGCCAGATCGTCGAGGATGTCGAGGTCCTCGTCATGCGCGTCGGTGCCGATGGGATTGATCCGCACCCAGCGTTCGGGCTCACCGTCGCGGCGTTCGGGGAGCAAGCCCAGCAGCTCGCGGGCAAGCGCCTTGTGCGCCGGCGCGACGCTGTCCTCCAGGTCGAAGATCACTGCGTCAGCCTCGCTGGCCAGCGCTTTCATCATCTTCTTGTTGCTGTCCGCCGGGACGAACAGCCAGCTTCTGGGCGGCGGCGCGCCGATGTTCATGCGGGCTTCTTGTGGAGCAGCGCGGACCGCTTCATCGTGCAGACGGTCTCCCCGCGCTGGTTGATCGCGCGATGCGCCCAGGTGACGATTCCGGCGGTCGGCCGCGAATTGCTCTCGCGGATGGCGGTGACCTCGCTCTCGACGCGCAGCGTGTCGCCGATAAAAACGGGCTTGGGGAAGCGAACCTCGTCGAAGCCCAAATTGGCAATCAACGTGCCCAAAGTTGTGTCGCCGACCGACACGCCGACCACCAGGCTGAAGGTGAAGCAGCTGTTGACGAGGATTTGCCCGAACTCGCTCGCTTTCGCCGCTTCGGCGTCGAGGTGCATCGGCTGCGGGTTGTGGGTCAGCGTGGAGATGAGGAGGTTGTCGGCCTCGGTGACCGTGCGCGTGATCGCATGGGCGACCGTATCGCCGACCTTCCACTCGTCGAAATATCGCCCCGCCATTTGTTCGCCTTAGGCGAGGCGAGGCGCGGCCTCAAGCGGCGCTGAGCTTGGTCTTGAGTTCGCACATGCCGATGCGGGCGATGGCGACTTCGGGGTCGTCGGCGCGGACGACATTGGCGATATGGCCCAGCATCTGCCCGACGATGTCGACCGCCTGAAGCGCCGTGCCATGCTCCGCGACGATTTCCTGGCTCATCGCCAGCTCGTCGCCCATCATGACAAGCATGTCGCGGGCATGGTCGAGCTCGGCCGCCAGCAGCAGGTCGAGCGGGGAAGGCGCCTGGTCCATCCCCTTGTGGCTAAAGGTTTATCCTTAAGAAGTTGTTTGCGGCAGGAGCAGCTCGGCGATGCCTTCGGTAATCGCCGCGCCGTCGAGGCGGTAGGCGGCGTAAAGATCGGCGAGATTGCCGGTCTGGCCGAAGCGCTCCACGCCCAGCGGCGCGACCCGTTGGCCGAGTACGCCGCCAAGCCAGCTGAGCGATGCGGGCGCCGCATCGCACACAGTGACGAGGCCGGCGCCCGGCGCGAGGCGGGACAGCAGCTTCTCGACATGACTCGGCTCGCGCTCGCCAGACCAGCGCTTTGCCTGCGCCGCGGTCCAGCCCCGGTGAAGGAGGTCGGGCGACGTCACCGCCAACAGGCCGAGGCCGGGCAGGTCGACGCTCAATTCTTCCCACGCCGCCAAGGCCTCGGGCATCAGCGCGCCCATCGCGACGATGGCGGCTTCCGACTTGGCTCCCGGTTCCTTGAGCCAGTAGCCGCCCTGAAGAGCGCCCGCCTTCCAATCGTCGCCCGTCCGCTCGACCTGGTCGATCGAACGGGTCGAAAGGCGAAGGTAGGTGGATTCGCCGGCCGGATCGTCGATCAGCCGGAAGGCCTCCTCCATCATCGCCGCCAGTTCGTCCGCATAGGCCGGTTCATAATGGCGCAGGCCCGGCTGGCCGAGGGCGATTAGCGGCGGGTTGATCGACTGGTGAGCGCCGCCTTCCGGCCCGAGCGTCACCCCTGACGGGGTCGCGACGAGCAGGAATCGCGCGTCCTGGTAGCAGGCATAGTTGAGGCTATCGAGGCCGCGGGCGATGAAGGGGTCGTAGAGCGTTCCGATCGGAACCAGCCTCTCCCCGAACAGGTCGCCCGACAGGCCGAGCGCCGCCAGCATCAGGAAGAGATTGGATTCCGCGATGCCCAGCTCAATGTGCTGGCCCTGATTTGTCGCCGACCATTTTTGCGCTGACGGAATTTTTGCGGCGGCAAAAACATCCTTCATTTCGCGCCGCTTGAACAAGCCACGCTGGTTCACGAAGGCGCCGAGGTTGGTCGAAACGGTGACGTCCGGCGAGGTGGTGACGATCCGATCCGCGAGTGGCGCGCCGGACTTGGCGAGGTCGAGCAGGATGCGGCCGAAGGCGGCTTGGGTCGACTGCTCATCGCCGGACGGCGCCGGGATGACGGGGACTTCGATCTTGCCGAAAGAGCGGTCGCGCTTGTGACGGGCGACCCGGCTGCGCTCAATCAAAGCTTCGACGCCGGCGCGGGCGTTTCCGCCGATGCCGGCCAGCGGCTCCCACTCCTCGCCTTCCTTGACGCCCATGCTGTCGCGCAGGCTATGCGCCTGCGTCGGGTTCATCAGGCCGGCGTGATTGTCCTTGTGACCGGCGAAGGGCAGGCCAAAGCCCTTGACGGTCCAGGCGATGAACAGCGTCGGGATGTCGTCCTGCGCCGCGTCGAACGCCTCGACCAATGTCTCCATGCAGTGGCCGCCGAGATCGCTCATCAGCGCGCCCAGTGCTTCATCGTCATGGGCCTTGAGGAATGCGCCGGCCGTCTTGCCGAGATCGGCGTCGATCCGCGCGCGCCATGCTGAGCCGCCCTGATAGAGCAGCGCCGAGTGGTCCGCATTTGGAAGCGCGTCGAGCCATTGTGCGATGACCGGATATTTCGCCAGCGCTGCACTCAGCTTCTTGCCGTAGCGAAGCTCGACGGTGCGCCATCCGCAGCTCCGGAAAATCTCGTCGAACCGCTCGAACATGCGGTCGGCCGAGGTCGCGTCGAGGCTCTGGCGGTTATAGTCGACGATCCACCAGCAGTTGCGGATGTCGTGCTTGTGCGCCTCGATCAGCGCTTCGTAGATATTGCCTTCGTCGAGCTCCGCATCGCCGATCAGCGCGACGAAGCGGCCGCGATCGGCCTCGTCCATCAACCCGTGGGCGGTGAGATAATCCTGCACGAGGCTGGCGAACGCGGTGATCGCGACGCCCAGGCCGACGGAGCCGGTCGAGAAGTCGACCGGGATCTTGTCCTTGGTCCGGCTGGGATAGCTTTGCATCCCGCCGAAGCCGCGAAAATTCTTGAGCTGCTCCAGAGTCTGCGACCCGAGCAAATAGTGGATCGCATGAAGCACCGGGCCGGCGTGCGGCTTCACCGCGACCCGGTCGTTCGGCCCCAGCGCGTGGAAATAGAGCGCCGCCATGATCGCCGTCATCGACGCGCAGGAGGCCTGATGCCCACCGACCTTCAGCCCGTCCGCGCTTTCGCGGATGTGGTTGGCGTGGTGGATCGTCC
>CBFGLY010000036.1:0-8079 GCA_965649725.1 uncultured Sphingomonas sp. | reverse complement strand
TGTTCGCGAGGTTGCCGCTGACCAGGGAAGAGGATTTGGCCGAGCTCGGTCCCGAGCTGGCTGCCGCGGTTCGATTGCCGCCGGGCACCCGCAAGATCACGCGAATATTGGTCGACGGCATTCCCCATCGCGCGATCTTCGCCTCGGCGCAGGTCGCCCGCCTCGACCGCGGCGTGTCCGTCCTGTCCATCCTTCCGGTGCAAAGCGAGCTTGGCGCGCTGGAGGTTGCGGCCCAGGCCGATCTCGTCAGGGTCCTGACCCACGAGATCATGAATTCGCTGACGCCGGTGACCTCGCTCGCCCATAGCAGCGCGGAAATGGTCGCCGCCGCGGAATCGAAGGGCGCCGACCTCGCCGACGCGCGCATTGCGACCGAGACCGTCGCTCGACGGGCGGAAGGCATTTTGCGCTTCGTCGAAAGCTATCGCGAATTCGCCCAGACCCCCGATGTCCGCCGGCAAAGCTTCCCCGCACGGCCGTGGGGCGAGGAGATCATGCGGCTTGCGCTTGCCAATGCGGGCGACCGGCAGATCGACGCCAAGGTGCTGGTGAAGCCGGAAACGATGAAGCTCAACGTCGATCCCGAACTGCTCGCCCAGGCCCTGCTCAACCTGATCCGCAATGCGATCCGGGCAACGCTGGAGGCCGACAATCCGCTGATCATCCTGTCCATCGCCCGGCAAGCCGGCGGCCGCTACCGCATCGAAATCCGCGACAATGGACGGGGCATTCCCGAGGACCGGCGGGACGACATTTTCCTGCCCTTCTACACGACGCATCACGGCGGAAGCGGCGTCGGCCTAAGCTTCGCCCGTCAGGTGGCGCTGGCCCATGGCGGATCGATCAGCGTCGACGACGCCCCCGAAGGCGGCGCCAGCCTGATCATGGTGATTTGACGCGGCCAAGGGAACGTTCGTTTGACCCTCGCGACTCCCATCTTCTAGGGACCAGCCATGCGAATCCTGATCATTGCAGCGACTCTGATCCTTGGCGGTTGCAGCCAGGCGGAGGCACCGAAGATCGAGGTGCACGACGCCTGGTCCCGGGCAACGACCGTTCCGAACGGTCCCACCGCGGCCTATCTGACGATTTCCAATGACGGGGGCGAAGATAGATTGCTGGGCGTGGCAGGCCTGTCCAAAGCGTCTGCCAGCCTGCATTCGTCGGCCATGCACGACGGAGTCATGGAAATGCGGCCGCTTCCCGAAGGCATTGCGATTCCCGCTCACGACGACACGCAGCTTTCACCCCAGGGCACCCACATCATGATCGAGGGCATCGGACCGCTTTCGCCTGGCGACGAGCTGCAGTTGTCGCTCCGGTTCGAGAAGAGCGGTGAGGTCGTCGTCCCGGTCCGCGTCGTCGCGCCGGGGAGCCGCTGATGCTTTCAAGGTTTCGCCTGTTGCTTTGGATCGTGGTCGGTATCGCGGCCGTCGCGGGAATCTATCTTTCCCTCAACCCGCCTGCCCCGCAGTCGGGGCAAAGCAACCAAACCGCAATGAATGCGATTGGCGGTCCCTTCACCCTGACGGCCAGCGACGGCAAGCCGTTCACCAGTTCGCGCCTCTCCGGCAGGCCGGCCGCGATCTTCTTCGGCTTCACCCACTGCCCGGACGTTTGCCCGACGACCCTCGCGCGCCTCGCCAATCTGCGCCGGAAGCTTGGCCAGGGCGAAGACAGTTTTTCGATCGTCTTCATCAGCGTCGATCCGGAGCGCGACCGGCCGAAGGACATCGCCAACTATCTTACCCTGTTCGACACGCCGATCGTGGGCCTTACCGGCAGCCCGGCACAAATCGACCAGGTCAAGCGGCAGTTCGGCGTTTATTCGGCAAAGGTGCAGCAGCCGGGCGGAGGCTATAGCGTCGACCATACGGCAACCGTTTTCCTGATGGACAGGAACGGCAAGTTCGTCGCGACGCTCGCCCCCGACGAAGGCAATGACCCGGCGCTCGACAAGCTGCGCCGCATTACCGCCGTTTAGGAAGCCGCCGCGTCGACCCTCTGGAGCAGGCGGTCCAGCGCCGCCACCGACTCCGGCTCCTCCAGGCTGGGCGCATGGCCCACGCCCGGAACGACGACCAGGTCCGCCTCGCCGTCCAGCTCGGCCACCATCCGGTTTGCGGTTTCTTCCGTCAGCAGATTGGAAAGCTCGCCGCGAAGGATCGTCACCGGACGGCCGGCCAGGGCGCGAAGCGCGGGCCATGCGTCGACCGGCGGCACCTCCCTGGCGCGCTGGAAATTGTCGGCGAGCCGCATGTCATAGTCGAACCGGATGCCGTCCTTGTCTTCCCTGGAAACCCGGCGGGCGAAGCGGTCCCAATCCTCGTCCGTCCAATTGGGGAACAGGTCGCCGTTACGCTCGCGCAGCTGCGCCGCGGCATCCTCCCAGGATTCGAACAGCACCTCCTGCCCAACATAGGTCGCGATATGCTCGATCCCGACCGGTCCGACTTCCGGCCCGACGTCGTTCAGCAGCGCCCCCGCGATGCGGTCGGCATCGGTCGATGCCAGCACCATCGTGCAAATGCCGCCGAGCGACGTGCCGACGAAGACGGCGTCGGCAATCCCTTCCTGGTCCAGCAGCTTCAGGATGTCGGCGACATAATAAGCGGGCGAATAGCGGCTGGGATCGGGGTCGTGATCGCTGCCGCCCCTGCCCCTGAGGTCGATGGTGAGCACCCGCCATTCGCCGGCATAGCGGTCCGCGACGGGCTCGAAATCGCGGACGTTGCGGGTCAGGCCGGGGATGCACAGGATCGGCGGCTTGTCCCTTGGCCCCGCATAGTCGCGATAATGGAGACGCAGCCCCTCGGCGCTGTTCCAGTAACGGTCGGTCCACGTCGCCATCAAAGCTTTCCCCCGGAATGTGGCTCCCCTATCGCGGGCCAATGGCCGCTTCGCAACCCGTTCCGGGAAATCCGCCGATCCTTGGGCTGGGTCCTGACTTTTATGACGAGGTCAGCCCTGCCGATTTTCCGGCAGCCATCCCCCGCTTCGTGAATCGGCACTGGGCCGAGCGGGTCGGGCTCGGCGGGGTCGATTGGGAGCGGCATTTCGCCCGGTTCGAGCCGCTTCCGGACAACCTGCCCCGCCCCCTCGCCTTGCGCTACCACGGCCACCAGTTCCGCACATATAATCCGGAGCTTGGCGACGGGCGGGGCTTCCTGTTCGCGCAGGTCCGCGACGAGCAGGGACGGCTGCTCGACCTGGGCACCAAGGGTAGCGGCCAGACTCCCTACAGCCGAAGCGGCGACGGGCGGCTCACGCTCAAGGGCGGCGTGCGCGAGGTGCTTGCGACCGAAATGCTCGAGGCGCTGGGCGTCAACACGTCGAAGAGCTTCGCCCTGTTCGAAACCGGCGAGCAATTGTGGCGCGGCGATGAGCCTTCGCCGACACGTTCATCGGTCCTGACCCGGTTGAGCCACGGCCACATCCGTATCGGCAATTTCCAGCGCTTCGCCTTCTTCGGCCAACCGGACAATATCGCGAAGCTCACCCGCTACAGCCTCGAGCAACTGTTCCAGGAGGCGCCGGCAGCCGATCCGGCCGAGAATGCCGCGCGGCTGTTCGACCTCATCTGTTCCGCGACCGCCACGCTTGCGGCAAGCTATATCGCCGCGGGCTTTGTCCACGGCGTGCTCAACAGCGACAATATCAACATCACCGGCGAAAGCTTCGACTATGGCCCGTGGCGGTTCGCGCCCGAGTGGGACGAGCAGTTCACCGCCGCCTATTTCGACCAGAGCGGACTTTACGCCTTCGGGCGGCAGCCGGAAGCGATCCACTGGGACGTCGCTCAACTGGCCGGCTGCCTTGCGCTGGTCGGAGAAGCCCCCGCCCTGTCCGACTTGCTGGCAAGCTGGCCTGGCCGGTTCGAGAAGGCCATCGAAGAAAGGATGATTGCCCGGCTCGGCATTCCGCGCTCAACCGACGCGGACGACCGGACGCTCGTCTCGGTTATGCTCAAAGCATTGCGGTCGCGCTTGGTGGGGATCGACCGCTTCTTCTTCGACTGGCGCGGCGGGCGGGTCCCCGAGGCCGAGCCCTATGCCGATCCGGCATTGGACGAGTTGCGCGCAGCGCTGGAGGGACGCGAAATCCCGCTCACTCATCCCTATTGGTCGGACCCTGCGCCCTGCTCGATGCTGATCGACGAGGTCGAGGAAATCTGGGCGGCGATCGCCGAACGCGACGACTGGACGCTCTTCGAGGCGAAGATCGACGCCGTCCGGCGCATGGGCGAAGCCATGACGTCGGATGCTCCAGCTTGACCCGTCCGGCGCGGCATGTGACGGCGCGGTCCGTGCTGGAGATAAGATGAGCGACAAAATCGTTTCGACCGAGCCGGCGACCGGCGCGGAAGTTTGGTCCGGACCCGTCGGGGACGCCGCCGCGGAGGTTGCCGCGGCCCGCGCGGCATGGCCGGAATGGGCCGCCCATTCGGTCACTTACCGGATGGAGACGCTCCGGCGTTTCGCCAATGTCGTCCGGTCGCGCGAAACCGAATTCGCCCAGCTCATTGCCCGGGAAAGCGGCAAGCCCTTCTGGGAAGCGAAGACCGAGGTCAATTCGGTCATCGCCAAGGTACAGATCTCGATCGAGGCCTATTCCGAGAGGACGCCGACGCGCCGCATGGAAGCGGCGATGGGAAACCGCGTCACCGTGCGCCACAAGCCGCACGGCGTGCTGGCGGTCCTTGGACCTTATAATTTCCCCGCCCATCTTCCCAACGGCCACATCGTGCCTGCCCTGATCGCGGGCAATGCGGTCGTGTTCAAACCGTCGGAGAAAACTCCGGCGACCGGCGCCTACCTGGTCGACTGCTTCCACGAAGCGGGCGTGCCAGAGGGCGTGGTGCGCCTGCTGATCGGCGGACCGGCGGAAGGACGGGCGTTAGCCGGACAGGACGGAATCGACGGCCTGCTCTTCACCGGATCGGCTCGCGCCGGCATGGCTCTCCATCAGCAATTCGCCGAGACTCCGCACAAGATCCTGGCGCTGGAGCTGGGCGGCAACAATCCGATGGTCGTGTGGGACGCTCCCGACATTCCGGCAGCAGCAGCGATCGTCGTCCAGTCGGCCTTCCTGTCCGCGGGCCAGCGCTGCACCGCGGCCCGGCGCCTGATCGTCGAAGATGGCAAGCACCAGGAGCTGGTCGACGAAATCGTCAGGCTGATCGACCGGATCATCGTCGACCATCCGATGGCCGAGCCGCAGCCGTTCATGGGCCCGGTAATCGACCTCGTCACCGCCGATATTCTTCAGGATCGCTTCCTGGGCCTGATGATGAAGGGTGGACAGCCGATCCGGCGGCTGGACCGGCCGTTCGAGGATCGCCCCTTTCTGACCCCCGCCCTGATCGACATGACCGACGCTAAGGACCGGCTGGACGAGGAGCTGTTCGGCCCCGTCCTGCAGCTGATCCGGGTCAAGGATTTCGACGCGGCGATCGACGAAGCGAACAACACCCGCTTCGGTCTTGCGGCAAGCGTGTTGACCAAACATCCCAAGCTCTACGACCGCTTCTGGGCCAATGTCCGTGCCGGCGTGATCAATTGGAACAAGCCGACCAACGGTGCTCCGTCAAACGCTCCGTTCGGCGGCATCGGCTTAAGCGGAAACCACCGGCCGAGCGCCTTCTACGCGGCGGATTACTGCGCCTACCCGGTTACAAGCGTAGAGGCAGAAACAACCCGATCGGTTATCAGCGATGGCCTTCGCGACGCCACTGCGCCAGCGGGAGGCTGAACGTCAGATCCTGCGGCTGTCATAGGCCCAGTGAAGCACGGCCTGGCGCTGCCTCCTGCGGCAGCTGATGTCGCCGGGATCGCAATGCTTCTCGATCTGCGCGATGTGGCGGCGGATATTCTTCCATCGCTTGATCTGCCGGTCGTCTTCTCCGGGCAACCGGCGTCCCATGTAGTAGCGGCAATACCATTGGAACCAGCCGCGCGGGTCGTCGGGGTGGATCCATCCCTTGCGCTTCCATTCCGACAGGGGCTGGCTCGCATCGACCCCGAACAGGTTGAGCGAACAGTCGCGCTTGCCGGCCGCCAGCTTGGCGTTCCTGAACCAGCTTTCCGGAAATTCGTCGCGACAGTCGGTCAGATATTTTCCGCAGAAGACGCCGAGCTTCAGCATCTCTCGAGGCGTCAGCTCGGGCCGGAACTCCTCGTCGAAATCCCGCCCCTCGCGAGCGGTGAGCTCATATTGATAGCCCTGCTGCATCCGGTCGTTGACCGTGACGCAGCGGCGTCGGCTCACCCGCGCATTTCCGGCAGATAATCGCTGTCGGCAGCGTCGCTGAACTTGGTGATCCGGCTGTCGAAGCGCATGCGCACCTTGCCGGTGGCGCCGTGGCGTTGCTTGGCGACCAGCAGCTCCGCCGTGCCATAGACCCGCGACATTTCTTCCTGCCAGGCGGCGAAGTCGGGGTGGTCCTCCGACGGCTGCTTGGCGGCGACATAATAATCGGGGCGGAAGACGAACCAGACCATGTCGGCGTCCTGCTCGATCGAGCCGGATTCGCGCAGGTCGGAGAGTTGCGGCCGCTTGTCCTCGCGCTGCTCGACCGCGCGGCTGAGCTGCGACAGGGCGAGGACCGGCAGATCGAGCTCCTTGGCGAGTTGCTTAAGGCCCCGGCTGATCTCGGAGATTTCCTGGACCCGGTTGTCGCCGGCGCTTCCCTTGCCGCTGCCCTGGAGCAGCTGGAGATAGTCAACGACAATCATCCCGACGCCCTTCTGCCGCTTGAGCCGGCGGGCACGGGCGCGAAGGGCGGCGATGGTCAGGCCGGGCGTGTCGTCGATGTAAAGGGGCAGGTTGCTGAGCTCGCCCGAGGCGCGCGCAAGGTTGCGGAACTCCTGCTGGCTGATCTTGCCCATGCGGAGGTTCTCGGAGCTGATGCCCGATTGCTCAGCGAGGATACGGGTCGCGAGCTGGTCCGCAGACATTTCCAGGCTGAAGAAGGCGACCGCGGCGCCTGCCGACTTGTCCGCCTCGATCCCGTCCTCCTGGTCGCGGACAAACCGCTGGGCCGCAGCGAAGGCCATGTTGGTTGCAAGCGAAGTCTTCCCCATGCCCGGACGTCCGGCGAGGATCACGAGGTCGCTCTTGTGAAGCCCGCCGACCTTGGTGTTGACGCCGTCGAGCCCAGTCGTGACGCCGGACAAATGCCCGCCGCTGTTGAGCGCCTTTTCGGCCTGCTTGACCGCCAGGATGCTGGCCTCGCCGAAGCTCTTGACTTTGCCTTCGTTGCCGCCCTCTTCGGCGACGCGATAAAGCTCGCTCTCCGCCCGCTCGATTTGCGACAGCGGCGCGACTTCCTCGGACGTATCGAGCGCGCCCTCGACCATGTCGCGGCCGACGCCGACCAGGGCGCGAAGCAGAGCCAGGTCGTAGATTTGCGCGGCGAAATCCCGAGCGCCGATCACCGCCGCGCCCGACCCCGTCAGCTGGGCGAGATAGGCCGGGCCGCCGACCTCCTTCATCGCCTCGTCGCCGTCGAAGATCGGCTTCAGCGTGACCGGATTCGCGACCATATTCTTGTCGGTCATCCGAAGGATCGCTTCGAAGATTCGTCCGTGCAGCGGCTCGAAGAAATGGTGCGGCTTCAATCGGATCTGGACGTCCTCGACCAGCCGGTTGTCGATCATCAGCGCGCCCAGCAGCGCCGCCTCCGCCTCGATATTCTGGGGGAGCTGGGGCGTCGCGGGCGCTTCGGCGCCCTCGTTGATTCGAATGACTTCGGCCATGGGGGGCATTCTACCCACATCAGCCCGGACGATGAAGCCGTAGATCATGATTTCGGTGGAAGGGCCTGTGGACAAAAAGCTGAAACACAAACCGTTCGTCCTGAGCTCAGGTTCACGAATGTCCCCCGGACATCCGTTCGTCCTGAGCTTGTCGAAGGACTGTCCTGATTTTGGCGCACCTCAAAGAAAATGCAGTGCTTCGACAGGCTCAGCATGAACGGCTGTGCGGCATTGCATCCATCCCTGTCTCGCCGCTACGCCTCCCTCCATGAGCATCCTTTCCGACCGCTGGATTCGCGAGCAGGCCCAGACCAACGGCATG
>CBFGLY010000035.1:0-8253 GCA_965649725.1 uncultured Sphingomonas sp. | reverse complement strand
CCAAGACCATGGCCAAGGCCGGTCAGCGCACCCTGCTGTTCGTCGACGAAATCCATCGCTTCAACCGATCCCAGCAGGACGGCTTCCTCCCTTATGTCGAGGACGGGACGATCACGCTGGTCGGCGCGACGACCGAGAACCCCAGCTTCGAGCTCAACGCCGCGCTGCTGAGCCGCGCGCAAGTGCTGATCCTCCATCGACTGGACGAGGATGCGCTGTGCGAATTGCTGCGCCGCGCCGAGGCGCTGGAGGGAAAGGACCTTCCACTGACTGCCGACG
Source organism: uncultured Sphingomonas sp. (assembly GCA_965649725.1). GTDB lineage: Bacteria > Pseudomonadota > Alphaproteobacteria > Sphingomonadales > Sphingomonadaceae > Sphingomicrobium. Next base: position 7,974 of record CBFGLY010000035.1, on the reverse strand, counting down.
CCCGGGACGCCCTCGTCGCAAGCGCCGACGGGGACGGGCGATTCGTCCTCAACCAGGCCGAGACCCTGCTCGACATGGACATCGCCGAGCCGCTCGACCCGGCAGCGCTGGCGCAGCTGCTGCAGCGACGGGTCGCGGTCTATGACAAGGACCGAGAGGGGCATTACAACCTCATCTCCGCGCTTCACAAATCGATCCGCGGATCGGACCCTCAGGCGTCGCTCTATTATCTCGCGCGGATGCTGGTCGCGGGCGAAGAACCGCTGTTCGTGCTTCGCCGCCTGATCCGGGCCGCGGTGGAAGACATCGGCCTCGCCGATCCGCAGGCGCTCGTGCAGTGCATCGCTGCCAAGGACGCCTATGATTTCCTGGGATCGCCGGAGGGCGAGTTGGCGATCGTCCAGGCCTGCCTCTACCTCGCGACCGCGCCCAAATCGAACGCCGCCTATGCGGCGCAGAAGTCCGCGTGGCGCAGCGCGAAGGACACCGGCTCGCTGATGCCGCCGCAGAATATCCTCAATGCGCCGACCCGGCTGATGAAGGACATCGGCTATGGCAAGGGCTATGCCTACGACCATGCCACCGAGGGCGGCTTTTCGGGCGCAAACTACTGGCCGGACGGGATGGAGCCGCAGAGCTTCTACGAGCCGGTAAACCGCGGTTTCGAGGCGAAGATCGCGGAGCGGCTTGCCTTCTGGGACGAAAAGCGCCGAGAGATAAACCAGCAGGACCCATCGACAGGGGATTGAGATGTACCAGACCACCGAACCCGCCCGCTATTGGCAGCAGCAACTGGTCGAATGGGGACCCAAGGTTCTGTTCGCCATCCTCATCCTCATCGTCACCCATTTCGTCGCCAAGGCCGTGCAATGGGCCATCGCCAAGGCGGTCGACCGGGTGCCGGTGCTGAAGCGCCATCCGGGCGTCGGCGGCGACAGTGTGGGAACCGAGCTCGGCCGCCTTGCCTATTGGCTGGTGTGGCTGGTCGGACTGATCGCGGCGCTCCAGCCGCTCGGCCTGTCCGGTGTGCTGACGCCAGTCACCGCGCTGACCAATGAGGTGTTCGCGTTCCTGCCCCGCCTGATCGGTGCGGGCCTGTTCTTCTTCGCCGGGCTGATCCTGGCGCGGATCGTGCGCCATGTCGTCGAAGCGGCGCTCGGCGCATTGAACCTCGAGCGGCTGCTCGGGCGAGCGGGCGTCAGCATTGGCGAAGCCCCGATGGCGGTCGATTCGACCGGCACCGCGAGCGAAGGTGCGGCTCCGGCGCGAAGCTCGATCGCCAAGGCGGTCGGAATCACCGTGTCGGCAACGATCATCATCTTCGCCGCCATCGGCGCGCTGCAGATCCTTCAGATCGAGGCGATTTCCGGTCCCGCGACGGCGATGCTCAACCAGATCGCGCTGGCCATCCCGCAGGTGCTGGCCGCGGTCATCATCGTCGCCATCGCCTTCCTGATCGGGCGGTGGGTGAAGACGCTGATCGAGACGGTGCTGCCCAGCCTGGGCTTCGACCGGAGCGTCACCGCGCTCGGGATCATGCCGGCCAACGCCTCGCCCTCACGGATCCTGGGCACCATCGCCATGACAGCGGTCCTGATCGTCGGGCTGATGGAGGCGGCGCACAAGGTCGGCGGCGATTCTTCCGCCGCGCTGCTGTTCCAGATCACCGAGCTTGGCGGGAAGGTCATCTTCGGAACCGTGATCATCGTCGTTGGCCTGTTCCTGGCGCGCATCCTGGCGGGCCTGGTCGGAAGTTCGACCGGCGAATCCGGCTATGCCCAGACGATCGTCAAATATGCGATCATTGCCCTCTTCACCGCCATCGGCCTGACCTTCATGGGGCTGGCCGACCAGATCGTGATGATGGCGTTCGGCCTGATCCTGGGTTCGGCGGCGGTTGCGACGGCCCTGGCCTTCGGGCTTGGGGGACGCGACTATGCGGCCCGCCTGCTCGAGGAATGGCATGAAGGCAATGCGCCGATGCCGATCCGCCGTCCGCCGCCGCCACGGCTGAAGAAGGCGCCGTCCGAGGACGATAGCCAGCCGCCATTGGTGTGAGCTTCGCCGCCACCGTCGCGATCGACTGGTCGGGGGCGAAGGGCCGGCGGCACAAGGGCATCGCGATCGCCGAAGCGCGCGGGGACGACGCGCCACGTCTGGTTCGGCCCGACCATGTCTGGTCGCGTCACGAGGTGCTCGACTGGCTGGTCGAACGAGCGGCCAGGGAGCCGACGCTGTTCGGGTTCGACTTCAGCTTCGCGCCGCCCTTCGCGGAACGCGGCTCATACCTGCCCGGTGAGCCGAATGTGCCCGACAACGCCCGCGCATTCTGGGCCTATGTCGACGCGCTGTCCGAAGACGAGGATCTCGGCGCGGCATCTTTCCTGGAGCGCGCTCACCGGCGGCACTTCTATTTCGGAATCGCCGACGGGGTGAAAGCCGACTTCGTCCGCTTCCGCCAATGCGACGCGCGGCTGAACGAACAAGGGGGACGAAAGACCGCGAGCGCCTATGATGCGATCGGAGCGGCGCAAGTCGCCAAGGCCAGTTTCTCAGGCATGCGCCTGCTTCACCGCCTGGACGGCAAGGTCGCCATCTGGCCGATGGACCCGCTGCCGGTGAACGGCAGCGCGGTGGTGGAAATCTACACCCGCATCTACCTCCGCAACGCGGGCATGAGCGGGAAGAAGCTGCGCAGCCGAGCCGATCTCAATCGCGCGCTCGAGGGGTTGGGAAGCAAGCCGGCCCGGTTGCGCTTCGAACCCAACGATCACCAGACCGACGCGTTGGTCACCGCGGCCGGAATGCGCGCACATTTGGCCAACCCGGCCGCCTTCGCCCCGCGGGGCCTCACCCCGCAACTTGCCCGAACCGAGGGCTGGACCTTCGGCATCACCTGACGCAAAGGATGCGCATCGCGGGCGCGCCGGCTTAGCACAGTGGTAGTGCAGCGGTTTTGTAAACCGAAGGTCGGGGGTTCAAATCCCTCAGCCGGCACCGCCTGCTTCGCCCGACAGCATCGCCAGCAGCGCGAAGCTCGCCAGCCAATGCTCGCCCATATAATCGCCCGCGACATGCGGAAGCGCCGCGTCGAGATGCTCGTCCGCCAGCGCTTCGAATAGGTCGAGCCGAGGATGCGGCGCGATCTTCCGGGCGAGCACTCGAAGGGACCAGGCGCGACTGAGGTTCAACCCGTCGAGGTGCGCGATCTTGCCGTCGCTCCGGTCCGAAACGAAGACCGGCTCGAAACGATGGTCGATCTGCCCGCCGTCGATCAGGAATTTCTCGAGCCAGGGCGCGAAGTCGGCCCTTCCGCGAACGCGGCTCATCAAATGCGCGGCGGTCAGCGCGGGTGACAGGAATTCGTCGCCGCCGGGCTCCCACCCGCGATAATCCTGCCGCGGTCCGAATACCCGCTCGGCCCAGTGCTCGATCGCGAGGAGCAGGTCGGGATCGCGATGCATCGCCCACTCATGCGCCAGCGTCAGTGCGAAGGCGGTGTTGAAGTGCGTGCCGACGGTGATCGGATAGGTGAGTTTCGGCAGATAGGCCTTGAAACGATCGGCGAAGGCCCGGGCGAGCGGCTCCAGCCGATCGGCCCAATCGCGGTCCGCATGTCTTGCAGCCTCATCATGCAGATAGAGCAGCCAGCCCCAGCCGTAGGGCCGTTCGAAACCGGCCGACAGCGGCCGGTCGAGATAGGCCAGCTCGGCCGCTGCCTTGTCCGCGGTGAAGCTCTCGTCCGCCAGGTTGGAAATTTCCGCGGCTTCGGGGAGATCGGGAAACAGGCGCCGAACCGTCAGCAGCGTCCACCAGCCATGGACGCAGCTGTGCCAGTCGAAGCTGCCGTAAAAAATCGGGTGAAGTTCCCGGGGAGGAAGCAGGTCACAGTCATCGAGGAGAACCTGGTCCAGCTTGTGCGGATATTCCTTGCCGACATGGCCCAGCGCGATGCGGGCGAAACGGGCGGCGGTTTCGGAATCGAGTCTCATCGGAACGCCAGCAAATAAATGAGCAGGATGTTGACCGCGAGCAGCGGAAGCGCCGTCGCGACCTGCGCTCGGATCACCCCATATTGGTCCTTCAACTCCAGCAGCGCTGCCGGCACCAGGTTGAAGTTGGCGGCCATCGGCGTCATCAGCGTCCCGCAGAAGCCGGCGAGCATCCCGACAGCACCGACAATTGCCGGATCGCCCCCGTAAAGCTGGATCAGCAGTGGTACGCCGATCGCCGCGACCATCACCGGGAAGGCCGCGAAAGCGTTGCCCATCACGATGGTGAATATCGCCATGCCGAGTCCGAACACGAGCACGGTCAGGAAGACACTTCCTTCGGGAATCACCATCCGAGTGAGCGAGCCGATTGCGTCACCGATCCCGGCAGCAGCGAACAGGACGCCAAGCGAGGCAAGCATCTGCGGCAGGACGGCGGCCCAGCCGATCGCATCGATCAGCCGCCGCCCCTCCTGCAATGGCGCGATCGCCGGCGGCCTCAGCCAGGCGAAGATCGCCGCCAGCGCCAGCAAGACGCCAAGGCCCAGGAACACATAGGTCTCCCGCTTCGGTTCGATCCATCCGGCCTCGCCCAGCGGCGTGTAGTTATAGAGCAAGGTTCCGAACAGCGCGGTGGCGGGGATGATCAGCGCCGGCAGGAACAGCCTGTTGCCGAGCTTCGCCGACCAATTCTCGCGCTCCTCGTCGCTCGTCGTCGGCGGATGGCTGCGGCCGATGAACCCGAACCCGGCAAGTCCTGCCAGGCCGAGCACCAGCAGCCCATTTGCGAAATCGCCGATCGCGTCGCCGCCAAGCAGGCTGAGCGCCATCAGCCCCCAGAAGGCGGCATTGCCGAAGCGCTTCGCATTGGCCCTGTCGAGCGCGGACAGCAGGGCGAAGGCGGCGAACATGGCGCCGGCGAGGGCGTAGAGCCAGTGGAGGGTGATCATCGGCCGCGCTCCCGCAGCTTCCGATCGAACAGAAGCAAGCGCGTCGAATGGATGATGAAGGCCCCGATGGCGCTGGGGATCGCCCATAGCGCCAGCTCCAGTGGGGCGAGATTATAGCCGTAGGTCGCCAATATCTGCTGGATCAGGACGATCGAGCCGATGGCGAAGAAGATATCTTCGCCGAAGAAGAGCCCGACATTGTCCGTCGCGGCCGAATAGGCCTTCACCTTCTCCGCCTCGTCCTCGCTCAATCCCCCATGCTGCTTCTCCGCCGCCGCCAGCGCCATCGGCGCGACCAGCGGCCGCACGGTCTGCGGATGCCCGGCGGTCGAATGAAGCCCGATGGCCGCGGTGATCTGGCGATAGACGAGGTAGAGGATCAGCAGCCGTCCGGTCGTGGCATTCCTCATGCTGCGGATGACGGCCGCCGCCCGTTGCTGCAGCCCGAACCGCTCGAGCAAGCCGATCACCGGCAACACGATCCACACGATGGCGATGATGCGATTGTCGTTGAACGCCTTGCCGAAGGTCGAAATGACCTCGACCGGGTCCATGCCCGCGATCAGGCCGGTGACGATCGCCGAGACGGTGACGACCAGCATCGGGTTGAACTTCAGGGCGAAGCCGATGACGACCAGCAATATGCCGATGAGCGGCCAGTAGTTGATCATTCGCCCTCCTTGCCGAACCCGCCGCCACCAGGCGTCTCGATCACGAATGCGTCGCCGACATCCATCTCGGCCGACGCGGTAGCGCTGAGCGTTTCGACCGATCCATCGGTCCGCTCGACCCAGTTGCGACCGGGCAGCGCATCGCCGCCGCCCTTCAACCCGCTTGGCGGAACCGCGCGCCGATTGGCCAGCATGTTGGCCCGCATCGGCTCGAGGAAGGTAACGCGCCGCACCACTCCGTCTCCGCCGTGGCGGGCGCCCTGTCCGCCCGATCCATGCCGGATCGAAAATTCCTCCAGCCGGACAGGCAGGCGCGTCTCCAATATTTCGGGATCGGTCAGGCGGCTGTTGGTCATGTGGGTTTGAACGGCACTTGTCCCGTCATGGTCCGGGCCGGCGCCCGATCCGCCGGCGATCGTCTCATAATATTGGTGGCGCTCGTTGCCGAAGGTGAAATTGTTCATCGTCCCCTGGCTTGGCGCGAGCCTGCCGGTCGCTGCGAACAGCGCGTCGGTCACGACCTGGCTGGTCTCGACATTGCCCGCGACGACGGCGGCCGGCGACCTGGGATTGAGCATCGAGCCTTCCGGCACGATCAGCTCGATCGGGCGGAGGCACCCGTCGTTCATCGGGATGCTATCGTCGATGAGGGTGCGCACGACATAGAGCGAGGCGGCGCGGACGATCGAGAATGGCGCGTTGAAATTGTCGCCCAGCTGGGCGCTGGTGCCGGTGAAGTCGAACGTCGCCGAACGCGCCGCCTTGTCGATCCGGATCGCGACCCGGACCTCGGCGCCATTGTCCATCGCATAGCTGAACGCGCCGTCGTCAAGGCGGTCGAGCAAGCGCCGCACCGACTCCTCGGCATTGGCCAGGACATGGTTCATATAAGCCGCGACGACGTCCGGGCCGTAGTCGGTCGCCGTTTGCGCCAGCGTCTCGGCGCCGCGCACGCACGCCGCCAGCTGGGCGCGAAGGTCGGCGATGTTCCGGTCCGGGTTGCGCGCCGGAAACTCCCCGCCTGCCAGCAGCGCGCGCATTTCGGCCTCGCGGAAACGGCCTTCGTCGACCAGCAGCTGATTGTCGATCAGCACCCCTTCCTCGCCGATCGTCCGGCTTTCGGGCGGCATCGATCCCGGAGCGATCCCGCCGATATCGGCGTGATGCCCGCGCGCGGCGACGAAGGCGGATGGTTCGGCCTCTTCACCGTAGAACACGGGCACGATCACCGTGATGTCCGGCAGGTGCGTGCCCCCTCGGTACGGGTCGTTGAGCACATAGGCGTCGCCGCGGCGAATGCCCCGCCCGTCGCGGCCCCTACCGCGCGAGTCGATGATCGTCCGGATGCTTTCGCCCATTGAACCCAGGTGAACCGGGATATGCGGCGCATTGGCTATCAGCGCGCCGCCCGCGTCGAAGATCGCGCAGGAGAAATCGAGCCGTTCCTTGATGTTGACCGAAGTCGCGGTCGACTGGAGAGCGACGCCCATTTCCTCGGCGATTGCCATGAAGAGGTTGTTGAAAATCTCCAGCCGAACCGGGTCGACCGCCGTGCCGACCGCATGCGCTCTTTCCAGCGGCACGGCGCGAGTCAGGATCAGCGTTCCATCCTCCGCCCGCTGGGCACGCCAGCCGGGCTCGACAACCGTGGTCGACGAGGGATCGAAGATGAGCGCGGGGCCGACCACCTCATCCTCCCCAAGATTTCTCGGGGAGGGGGACCAGCGTTGCTGGTGCCCGCGGCAGTCCCCCTCGCCGGCAAAAGCCCTGGAGGATGAGGCGATTGCCTCGACAGTCAGAGTATCGAGCACAGGCTCGACCGCATCGACATAGCCGAACCGCTTGCGATGAAGCTCGTCGAACGCCGCTCGCATCTGCCCCGGCGTTGCGAGTTCCACCTCCAGCGTCGTGTCGCTGCCCGGTGTGCGCAGTTTCGCGCGGCGTTCGAACCGCACCTGGTCCGCATCGAAGCCCTGGTCGACCAGCATGCTCAGCGCCGCCGCCTCGAGCGCCCTCAGACCGGCGGAAAAGTCTTCGCCGAGGGGCTTGAGCCAGCTTGCCTCCCGAACGACCTTCACGTCGGCCAGCCCGATGCCGTAGGCCGACAGGACTCCGGCCAGCGGGTGGATCAGGATCCGCTCCATCCCCAGCGCATCGGCAACGCGGCAGGCATGCTGCCCGCCGGCTCCGCCGAAACAGGCCAGCGTGTAGCGGGTCACGTCATGACCGCGGGCGATCGAAATCTTCCGGATCGCGGCCGCCATATTGTCGACCGCGATGGCTAGGAAGCCTTCGGCAATCTCATCCAGGCTCTTCGTTCCGCCGAGCGCGTCGGCGACCTCCTGGAGCCGGGCGCGGGAC
>CBFGLY010000034.1:0-8361 GCA_965649725.1 uncultured Sphingomonas sp. | reverse complement strand
GTTCGACGAGAAGCTGTTCCGCGAAGTGGTCGAGCCGCTGATGCACGAGCGGATGAGGAAGCGCCTGGTGTCGCGCGAGAGCCCCGACACGCGGGTGCTGCGCGAGGCGATGCGGATCGCCAACGGCCACCTCGACTATATGGATTACCTCCTCGACCACCGCCGCTGGATCGCCGGCGCGGGGCTGAGCTTGGCCGACTTCACCGCGGCTGCGCATCTGAGCGTGATCGACTATCTCGGCGCGCTCGACTGGCGCGGGCACAAGCAGACCAAGGACTGGTATGCGGTGATGAAGAGCCGCCCGGCGTTCCGGCCCTTGTTGGGCGAGCGGATGGAAGTGATTGTGCCGCCAGCCCACTACGACAAGGTCGATTTCTAACTACAGCGGGTCAGTTCATTCGGGATTGGGACTCGCGCCGACGCAATTGCTATCGGTTGGTTTGCAAAGCTGCGCAGCCGTCGCCTCGTCGATCTGGCGCATCGTGCGCTGGCTCTCCTCCTCGTCCCGATCCCATTGCTGCCTGGTCCGGCAAATCCGGCGAGTTCCGCCGATTCGCGTGCCGACAATCGGATCCTTGCTGCGACAGATTTTCTTTTCCTTGACCGGCGGAGCGGTCGGCTGGGCGCCGGCAACGTCGGCCGGTCCCTGTTCAAAAAGAATCGCCGCAGACAGCATCAAGGGAAGGAACATTGTCTTTGCCCCTTTTCGACTTGCTGCAATTTAACACGTCGCATCGGCACATTGAAGCATGACGAAACGGCGCGTCGGCCTACATCCTGTGCTTGGCCGCCACCAAATAATTGAGCTTCAAATCCTCGCTCAGATGCAGCCCTCGAGTCGGGCTCATGGCGATCCCTTCGAAGTCGATGCACTCAAGGCCCGCCTTCGCCAGCAGCCCGCGCATCGTGTCGGGGTCGATGAACTTTTCGAAGTCGTGGGTTCCCTTGGGGATTTGGCCGAAGCCTTCCGCCAGCGTGATGGTCAGAAGCTTCGACCATGCGGTGCGGTTGGGGGTGGAGAGGATCATCAGGCCGCCGGGCGCCAGCCTCGCGGCGAGGTCGTCGATGAAGCCCTGAGGCTCGGCAACATGCTCGATCACCTCCATCGCGGTGACGAGATCGTAATGCGCCTCGAGCAGTTCCACGCCGACCGCGCGATAGTCGATCGACAGGCCCTGCCCCGCCGCATGGGCCTTGGCCGCCTCGATCAGTTCCGGAGCGGCGTCGATCGCGGTCACTTTCGCGCCCATCCGCGCCAGCGGCTCGGCCAGCAGCCCCGCGCCACAACCGACGTCGAGCGCGCTCTTCCCCTCGAGCGGGCGGAAGCCATGCTCGTCGGCCTGCCAGTGCATGTCGATCATGTCGCGGATGTAGGCGAGGCGGACCGGGTTGAGCTTGTGCAGCATCGCCGACGCGCCCTTCGGGTCCCACCAGTCGCCCGCCATGGCGCCAAAATGCTGGGCTTCGCGATCAATGATGCTCGTGCGCGTCAATTTTTCTATCCGTCATTCCAGCGAAAGCTGGAATCTCCCTTGCACTTCTAAAGCAACAAGGAAAAGAGATCCCAGCTTTCGCTGGGATGACGGCGGAGAGGAGATCACGCCGAAAATGCCCCGCATCGTCATGAAATTCGGCGGAACCTCGATGGCGGGGATCGAGCGCATCCGCCACGTCGCCTCGCGGGTGAAGAAGGAGGTCGACGCCGGCAATCAGGTCGCGGTCGTCGTGTCCGCCATGGCCGGGGAGACCGACAGGCTGGTCCAACTGTGCCGCGAGGCCGCCGCCCTCTACGACCCACGCGAATATGACGTGGTCGTCGCCAGCGGCGAACAGGTGACGAGCGGCCTGCTCGCAATCACCCTCCAGGGCATGGGCCTCAACGCCCGCAGCTACATGGGCTGGCAGCTTCCGATCCGCGCGTCGGGCCACACCACCGCCCTCATCGAGGGGATCGACGTCGACGTTCTGGAGCGCGTATTCGACGACAAGGGCATCGCCGTCATTCCCGGCTTTCAGGGCGTCACCAAGGACGGAGCGGTGGCGACTCTGGGCCGCGGCGGGTCGGACACGTCGGCGGTCGCGCTTGCGGCCGCGATGAAGGCCGACCGCTGCGACATCTATACCGACGTCGACGGCGTCTACACCACCGACCCGCGCATCGTACCTGCCGCCCGCAAGCTGGACATGGTCACCTATGAAGAGATGCTGGAACTTGCCAGCGTCGGCGCGAAGGTCCTCCAGACCCGATCGGTCGGGCTGGCCATGCGGTACAATCTGCCTCTCACCGTCCTGTCCTCGTTCGAGGACTTGCCGGGAACGATGATCGTCGGCGAAGAGGCCATCGAGGACAGCGACATGGAACGCAACGTCATTACCGGCATCGCCCATGACCAGAATGAGGCAATGGTGACCCTGACCGGACTGCCCGACAAGCCCGGCACGGTCGCGGCGATCTTCGCCCCGCTCGCGGCGACCAACGTCAACGTGGACATGATCGTCCAGTCGGTTCCGCGTTCGGGCGAGCAGAGCGTCTTGACCTTCACTGTCCCCAACTCCTCGCTCGCCCACAGCGTCGCGGAGCTGAACAAGGTGAAGGACGCAATCGGGTTCGACGAGCTTCTGACCCGCACCGACGTCGTCAAGGTCAGCGCAGTCGGAGTCGGCATGCGCTCCAACGCCGGCATCGCCGCGACCATGTTCCAGACGCTGGCCGAGCGCGGGATCAACGTGCTGGCCATCACCACCAGCGAGATCAAGGTCAGCGTCCTGATCCCCGAGGAATATATGGAGCTTGCCGTTCGCGTCCTTCACACCGCCTACGGCCTCGATGCAAAGCGGGAGGAAGTGGCGTGAGCGGCGAGGGACTGATCGCGGAACCCCGCAGCGTTCATGGCGACGCGGGGATGCTTCGCCTCAAGGAGCTGATGCATCGCGGGACCGAGTTCCTCGGCACCGAATGGGCGATCATGGGCGGCGCGATGAGCTGGATCAGCGAGCGCCATCTCGTTTCCGCGATCAGCAATGCGGGCGGGTTCGGCGTGATCGCCTGCGGGGCGATGTCTCCCGAGCTGCTCGACGCGGAAATCGCCGGGACGAAGGAGCGGACGGCCAAGCCGTTCGGCGTCAACCTCATCACCATGCACCCGCAACTGTCCGAGTTGATCGACGTCTGCGCAAAGCATGAGGTGAGCCACGTCGTCCTCGCCGGCGGTCTTCCGCCAGGAGGCGCCATCGAGCGGATCAAGGGGAACGGGGCCAAGCTGATCGCCTTCACCCCTGCTCTGGCGTTGGCGAAGAAACTGATGCGCAGCGGCGCCGACGCGCTGGTGATCGAGGGGATGGAGGCCGGCGGCCACATCGGCCCGGTGTCGACCAGCGTGCTGGCGCAGGAGATATTGCCGCACGTGTCGCACGACATTCCGGTGTTCGTCGCGGGTGGGATCGGCCGGGGCGAAGCGATCGCCGCCTACCTCGAAATGGGCGCGGTCGGCGTTCAGCTCGGCACCCGCTTCGTCTGCGCGCACGAATGCATCGCGCACGACAATTTCAAAAAGGCCTTCATCCGCGCCTCAGCCCGCGACGCGATTCCCTCGGTCCAGATCGACCCGCGCCTGCCGGTCATCCCCGTCCGCGCGCTGAAGAACCGCGAGATGGAGAATTTCTCCGCCAAGCAGCGCGAAGTCGCCGACCTGCTCGACAAGGGCGCCATCGAAATGGCCGAGGCCCAGCTGCAGATCGAACATTATTGGGCGGGAGCGCTTCGCCGCGCCGTGATCGACGGCGACGTCGAGAGCGGAAGCGTGATGGCCGGCCAGTCCGTCGGCATGGTGAAGCGCGAGGAACCCGTCGCGGAAATCCTGACCGAGCTGGTCGATGAGGCAGCGGCCGCCCTGGGCAGCCGCGGCTAGCCATTGCGGAAGAGCAGCCGCGCTGCGACAAGACTGCATGGCTACCAAAACCCAGATTCCCGGAGGCGTGGTCCACGAGCTTCCCCAAGATTGGGAAGAGGCGCTGACGCAAAACCCGGCAGCGCTGGCGGCCTGGCTCGACATCACGCCGCTGGCCCGGAACGAGTGGATCTGCTGGATCGAGTCCGCGAAGAAGCTGGATACGCGGCAAAAGCGGATCGCCTGGGGCTGCGAGAGCCTGTCCGAAGGCAAGCGGCGCCCATGTTGCTGGCCGGGCTGCCCTCATCGCGAGAAGAGCGGTCGAAGCAGCTAGCGCGAGGCCCGCTCGCATTCGCAACAGTGACAGCCGCCCGTCCCATCTGTTAGCGCTCCATCATGCCGCTGTCCGCCGCCACGTCCGCCCGGGAAATCCTGACCGGCCTGCACGACGTCATGGCCAAGCGCGGCTCGGCGCAAACCAAGCTCGACAAGGTCGTCGACCTGATCGCCGACGCGATGGAGAGCGAGGTCTGTTCCATCTACCTGCTTCGCGACAAGGCGCTGGAACTGTTCGCGACGCATGGCCTTCGCAAGGAAGCGGTCCATGTGACCCGCCTGTCGCTGGGCGAGGGCCTGGTCGGCACGATCGCCGAGGAAGGCCGCATCCTGAACCTGGCCGAGGCGGCGTCGCATCCCAGCTTCGCCTACCGTCCGGAAACGGGCGAGGAGAGCTTCCACAGCTTCGCCGGCGTCCCGATCATCCGGCGCGAGCAGTCGATCGGAGTTCTCGCCGTCCAGCACGCCGATCCGCGCCGCTACGACGATGTCGAGATCGAGGCGCTGCAGACGGTCGCGATGGTGCTGTCGGAGCTGATCGCCAGCGCCCGCCTGGTCGACGGGTCGCGCGCAGGCCGCCGCGACGCGGGGATGCAGCGGCTGGCCGGCCTCAAGCTGGTCGCCGGCATGGCCCGCGGAATCGCGGTCTTCCACCAGCCCCGGGTGGTCGTCGAACATACCGTTGCCGAAGATATCGAGGCCGAGCGGGCGCGGGTCTATGCCGCCTTTCGCCGGATGCGCGAGCAGATCGACAATATGACGCGAGAGGCCGAGTTCGGCACCGCGGGCGAGCACAATGAGATCCTCGAGACCTACAAGATGTTCGCCTATGACGAGGGCTGGTCGCGGCGGATCAACGAGGCGATCGACAGCGGCCTGACCGCCGAAGCGGCCATCGAAAGGGTCCAGCAACGCACCCGCGCCCGGATGCAGGACATCGACGATCCGATCCTGAAGGAGCGGATGCACGACCTTGAGGATCTCTCCAACCGCCTGCTCCGCATCGTCTCGGGCCGGATGGGGACGGCCGCCCAGACCGGGCTTGCCAAGGACGCGATCCTGATTGCCCGCAACCTCGGGCCGGCCGAGCTGCTGGAATATGACCGGCGGCGGCTGAAGGGCGTGGTGCTCGAGGAAGGCTCGCTCACTGCCCACATGACCATCGTCGCCCGGGCGATGGGCGTACCCGTCGTCGGCCGCATCCAGGACATCCGGCACATCGCCAACGAGGGCGACGCCTTGCTGATCGATGGCGACATCGGCGCGGTTGTGGTCCGCCCGAGCAGGCCGATCTCGATCGCGTTCGACCAGCGCATGGCGATGAGCCAGAAGCGCCGCGCCGAGTTCGCCGCGATCAAGGGCCTGCCCGCCGAGACCCTGGACGGCGAACGGCTGACGCTGATGGTCAACGCCGGCCTTGCCGAGGACGCGGCGATGCTGGAGGCGAGCGGAGCCGACGGGATCGGCCTGTTCAGGACCGAGTTCCAGTTCCTCATCGCCGCCCAGCTTCCCGGCCGCGAAAGCCAGCAGCGCCTCTACCGGAAGGTGCTAGACGCGGCGGGCGACAAGCCGGTCGTGTTTCGCACCGTCGATATCGGCGGCGACAAGGCGCTGCCGTACCTGGCCGACGAGGAGAAGGACGAGAGCGAGAATCCGGCGATGGGCTGGCGCGCGCTTCGCCTGAGCCTGGAGCGCAAGGCGCTGATGAAGGCGCAGGCCCGCGCGCTGATCGAGGCGTCGGCCGGCAAGACGCTGCGAGTGATGTTCCCGATGGTTAGCGAGCCATGGGAATATGAGGAAGCGCGCGCCCTGTTCGAGGAGCAGGTGGCGTGGGCCAAGCGGTCGAAGCGCGGGGGTCCCAAGACCATCGAGTTCGGAGCGATGCTTGAAGTGCCGAGCCTGGCCGAGACGCTCGACCAGCTGCTGCCTCGCGTCGATTTCCTGTCGATCGGGACCAACGACCTCACCCAGTTCCTCTTTGCCGCCGATCGCGCGGACCCCAGGCTGGCCGAGCGATACGACTGGCTCAGCCCGGCGATCCTGCGCTTCCTGCGCCGGGTCATCGTCCAGGCGAAGGACGCCGGCGTCCCCGTCCGGGTATGCGGCGAAATGGGCGGGCGGCCGCTGGAGGCGATGGCGCTGATCGGCATCGGCATCGACAGCCTGTCGATCACGCCCGCCGCGGTTGGTCCGGTCAAGGCGATGATCCGCTCGATCGATGCCGCCGCGGTCCGCGCCAAGCTGGAATCCGCGCTTGCCAAGCCGCCGCCCAACCTGCGCAAGTCGCTCGGCGACTGGGCCAAGCGTCATCGGGTGGCGCTGGGCTGAATTAGCGTCCAAGCGCGGTTGACAGTGGCGCGCTCGCTCCCGACAACGGGCGCGATTTCAAGGCGGTGAGCCTGGGGGAGTGCGATGGACGAGACGGAAGCTGACGATATCGTAACGGTCGGCCAGCGCCTCAGGGAAGCGCGCGAAGCAAAGGGCATGTCGGTCGAGGATATCGCCGCCTCCACCCGCATTCCGACGCGCCATCTTACCAGCCTGGAGAATAGCGACTGGGACAAGCTTCCCGCCGCGACCTATTCGATCGGCTTCGCGAAAAATTACGCCGGGGCGGTCGGCCTCGATCGCAATGAGATCGGGGAACAGCTTCGCGCCGAGATGGGCGGCATGCAGCGGGCCCAGACCATCTATCCGGAGGTCTATGAGGCCGCCGATCCGGCGCGGACCATGCCCAAGGGGCTGGTTTTCGGTGCGCTGGCGCTACTGCTTCTGGTGGTCCTTGGACTCACCTGGATAAACAACCGCTCGCTCGAGGGCGACGGTGCCGCGCCCGCAGCAGAGAATATCGCCGAGCCACTGGACAATATCGTAGCGCCTGCGCCACCCGCCGCGGCCGCTGCCGGACCAATTGTCCTGTCCGCCACCGACGCTGTGTGGATCCAGGTGAAGGACGGCGGGGCGATCCTGAAACAGGGCGAGCTCAAGGCCGGAGAGAGCTACCAGGTGCCGGCGAACGCCGTCGCGCCGGTTCTCACCACCGGCAAGCCCGAGGCGCTTCGGATCACAGTCGGCACCGCCACCGCGCCTGCGGTCGGACCCGCCGGCGAGACGGTATCCGATGTCAGCCTTCTCGGGCCCGACCTCATGAAGGGGCCAAGCGCCTCGCCGGCAGCCGCGAGCGAGCCCGCCCCGGCTTCACCGGCACCCGCCCCGGCGCCGCGCCGAGCGAGGCCGGAACCGGCTCCCCCGGCAGCAGCAACTCCGCCGCCGCCTCCGCCAGCCGAAACGAATAGCGCCGCCCCGGCTCAATGATTCATCGGCGGGTCAGCCTTCAGCGGCCAGTCTCGCCGATCACTGCGAAAAGGATTTCGAGGACCATCATGCGTTTGTCTGCCGCCTTTCCAATTCTTGCCTTGTCCGCGTTCGCAATGCAGCCTGCAATTGCCCAGAAACGCCCGACGCCCGAGCAGCGCATCGACCGCCTCGAAAAGCAGGTCCGCCAGGTCCAGAAGCGCGTATTTCCGCGCGGCGAGCCGGCGGATACGGCCGGGTTCAGCGACGACCCGGCGGCGACCCAGGCTTCGGTCAATTCCCTGACCAACCGGATGGATGCCGTCGAGCGGCAACTGGCCGACATCCTTCGCCAGGCCGAGGAGAACGGCAATCGGGTCGGGACCATGGAGGCCGAGCTCGCCCGGCTTCGCGCCGAACAGGACCAGCGCCTGCGTGCGCTCGAAGCCGGCGGCGCCAACACAACCGGAGAACCTGGCGCGACAGGCGAGCAGGACGAACAGTCGGAAGCCCCGCCGCCCGCGCCCAGGCCCAAGGTGGAAACGCCGCGGGCCGACCCTCCCGCCGCGCTTCCCGAGCCGACCGGTGACGCGGACTCCGACGCCGAGGCGGCCTATGACGCGGGCTACCGGCTTTGGACGGCAGGAAAATATGACCAGGCGATCAAGTCGCTCCAGGCCATGGCCAAGAAATATCCGGATCATCGCCGCGCCAGCTGGGCCTACAACCTCGCCGGCCGGGCAATGCTCGACAAGGGTCAGTATCGCGCCGCCGCCGAAGCGTTGCTCGCCAACTACCGCCGCGATCCGAAGGGCGAGCGGGCGCAGGACAGCCTCTTCTACCT
>CBFGLY010000033.1:0-8403 GCA_965649725.1 uncultured Sphingomonas sp. | reverse complement strand
CCGGCTCGTTCGACTTTGAACGGGTGCCGGGCCTCTCGAGCGAGATGAAGGAGCGGTTGGCCCAGGCTGGGCCTGCAAATCTCGATCAGGCTGGCCGAATAGCGGGGGTAACTCCGGCGGCTCTCGCGGCGCTTCATTTTGCGCTGATGCGACAGGCGGCATGATCGATCAGCTGGCCGCCGCCGTCGGCCGACCCGTTTCACGTGAAACATTCGGTCGGCTCGACCGCTACATTGCGTTGCTGACAGAGGCTAGCCGCACGCAGAATCTAGTTGCGGCGAATTCCGTGGCCGACGTCTGGAATCGCCATATCCTCGACGGCGCCCAATTGTTTACGCTCGGCCAAAAGGAGGGGAGCTGGTGCGATATCGGGTCGGGCGCCGGCCTGCCCGGGCTCGTCGTGGCCATCCTTGGCGGCACTCCAATGACCCTTGTCGAACCGCGTCGGTTACGGGCGGACTTCCTCCGTTTCGCGGTCGCCAAGCTCGGCCTCGAGCAAGTCACGGTCGAGCAGCAAAAGGCGGAACAGCTCGTTGGCCGCTTCGACACGATCACCGCCCGTGCGGTCGCTCGACTGGATCGATTGTTCGAAATGGCGGACCATTTGACTCATGACGGGACGAGATGGGTGCTTCCGAAGGGTGAATCGGTCAAATCGGAACTGGATGAGACGCTGCGGACGTGGCAGGGTAGCTTCCAGCTGGTGCCGAGCCAGACGCACGAAAAATCGGCCATCGTTGTGGCCGAGCATGTCCGGCGGAGGGGGAAGTCATGATCCGCGTCGCAGTGGCCAATCAAAAGGGTGGAGTCGGCAAGACGACGACCGCCATCAACCTCGCCACTGCGCTTGCCGCGATCGGTTGGAAGGTTCTCCTGGTCGACCTTGATCCCCAGGGCAACGCTTCGACCGGCCTCGGCGTCGGACAGGCGGCGCGCAAGCGCTCGAGCTACGACGTTCTGATCGGCGAAGCGACGATTGCCGAGGCATCGGTGCCGACCAAGGTCCCGCGTCTCGATCTCCTGCCCGCAACCGTCGACCTTTCGGGCGCCGAAGTGGAACTGGTCGCAATGGATGACCGCACTCACCGGCTGGCCCAGGCGTTTGACGAAGCGCCCGCCGGCCGCTGGGACATTTGCCTGCTGGATTGCCCGCCGTCGCTCGGCTTGCTGACGGTCAATGCGCTGGTCGCCTCCCGGCAATTGCTGGTTCCTCTTCAATGCGAATTCTTCGCCCTCGAGGGGCTTAGCCAGTTGCTTCAGACCGTCGAGCGGATTCGAGTGGCGTTCAATCCCGAATTGTCCATCCTGGGCGTGGCGCTCACCATGTTCGACCGGCGCAACAATCTGTCCCAGCAGGTTGCCGAAGACGTTCGGGCCTGCCTTGGCGGGGCCGTGTTCGACACGGTCGTTCCCCGCAACGTGCGCTTGTCGGAAGCCCCCAGTCACGGCCTGCCGGCGCTCATCTACGATCTCAAATGTCCTGGCAGCGAAGCCTATATACGGCTTGCCCGGGAGATTATGGCGCGGCTTCCGCGCCTGGCGGCGGAGGCGGCATGAAGAAGGCGACCGGGCTGGGCAGGGGCCTCAGCGCGCTGATTGACGAAGCGGTCCGACCGGCGAAGACGGAAGGTGAGGGGCCAAGCGCCGGAGTGCGCGAGATCGAGATCGGGCGGATTCGGGCTAACCCCTTGCAGCCGCGGAAAAGTTTCGACGAGTCTGCCCTGTCAGAGCTCAGCTCGTCGATCGTCGAGCGGGGCGTCCTGCAGCCAATCCTGGTCCGCACGGTCGAAGACGGATATGAGATTGTGGCCGGCGAACGCCGCTGGCGAGCCGCTCAGAAAGCGCAGCTGCACAAGATCCCGGCGATCGTTCGGGACTTCGACGAAGGGTCCGTCGCGGAAATCGCGCTGATCGAAAATGTCCAGCGCGAGGATCTGAACGCGATCGAGGAAGCCGAAGGCTATCGTCAGCTCATCGGCCGCTATGGCCACAGCCAGGAAGCAGTTGGCAAGCTGGTCGGAAAATCCCGCAGCCACATCACCAACTTGCTACGGCTCCTCGATTTGCCCGACAGCGTCAAGGAGATGCTGTTGCGAAGCGATATCAGCATGGGACATGCCAGGGCGATCGCTTCTGCTCCTGAGCCCGAGGTTCTCGCCCACGAAATCGTCAAGAACGGGCTCTCCGTTCGGCAGGCGGAGCAATTGGCCAAGAAAGCCAAGCCGGGGCGGCCGTCGCCAGCGACAGCAACAGACTCACGCCCGGTGGATGCCGATCTCGCCGCTCTGGAACGGCAATTGGGTGACTTGCTCGGTCTCCGGGTCAAGGTCGCGCATGGAAAGAGCGGCGGAACGGTGGCGCTCCATTACAGCACGCTCGATCAGCTCGACCTCATCTGCCAACGGCTGAGCGGCGAACCAATCTAGCTCCTAGCGAGCGCGACTGGCCACTCGGGCAAGCGTAACGAGGGTTTCGCCGAGCGCTGCTTCATCGGACACGCTGGTCAGCATCAGTTGCCGTTCGAGGATCGCGACCCGCGCTGCCGCCTCCGCCAAACGCTCGGCAGGCCAGTTGGAAAGGAGGCGCTGAACCAGCGGTTTGTCTTTCCAGAACAAGGACTTGCCCATTGACATCATGACGCCATCGACCCGTTCGCCACGCTCTACCCTGGCTCGAAGCGGCGCGAGCATGAGGAGCCTGCGCTGCAGCGACCGAAGGATCGGAATGGCCTCCGAACCGCCATGCGGAAGCTTCGACAGTTCGTCGAGCAGCTCCTCCATCCGCCCGGCCAGCGCAAGGTCGCCGAGCTTCATCAGATCCGCTTCCGCGCTATCGGCTCCCAACAAATCGACGGTTCCATGATCGAGCTCGCGGGGGCTCTCCGGATCTGCATCCAGGAACAGCGCGAACTTCCCAAGCTCCTGCGCCGCGATCGCCTGATTGCCGCTTGCCGCCGACGCCACTCGCGCGGCGATGTCCGGCCCGAACCGCAAGCCAAGCTCGCGGCCAAGCTCGCCGACAATGCGCTCAATGTCCCGGCCTTCGGGCACGTAGGAGCAATGCGACCAGGCGGCCGGGTGCGATTCGGCGAGCTTCAGCAACGCCGACGTCTTGCGGAGCGGACCCGCCAGCGCGATCACGGCGCTCTCGCTCGCAGACGCCTCGAGCAGGGCGGACACGCCTTCCGCAATTTCGTCACCGGCCGGCTCGATCCAAAGCGCGCGCTTGCCGCCGAACAGTCCGAGGGCGCCGGCCTCGTCGGCCAAGGCGGCGGGATCGGACTTTACCGACTGTCCCATCACGATGAATTTCTCGGCATCGCCCAGGCCCTTGAGCAGCCGAATGGCAAGGGCGCGCGAACCGGCCTCGTCGGCGCCATGGAACAGGTAGAAACGGATGGCCGGGTCCGGCCGGTCGAGCGACTGGAGAAGGTTCGACTTGGCGGGCTTCATCGTCCCGCGGTTCGGTTGCGAATGAACAGTGCCAGGCGAGAGACCATCTGGTCCGCGACAAGCTGGCTCAGCCGTTCCTGCGCGCTTTGCTCGGCGGCTATGGTTGCATATTCGCTGCTGACCACGTCGATGCCCGCGTCCGATCCGGCGGTCGCGTCGAGCACGACCCGCCCGGTCGCCAGCTCGACCAGGCGATAGCGGGCACGAAGCGTTCGCCGCTCGCGCGTCACCGCGCTGTCCCCGCGGATGCCGAAGCCGGTCAAATCATCGTCAAGCTCGACCTCCAGCCTGTAGGAGGGATTTTCCGCTTCGCCGCCCATCCGGTCGATGAGCGCATGGCGTACCAGCCAGCCGGCCCGTTCCGGAATCGGCGCGACCTGGATTGCCGACAGACCGCTCGCAACCGCGCCCGACGTGCCGCCGGCATACATTGGACGAAGTCCGCAGCCGCTCAGCGCGATCAGCACGGCCAGGGCGATAATGCGCATCATATGACGATATTGACCAGGCGATCGGGAACGACAATCACCTTGCGGGGCGAGCCGCCTTCAAGCTGCGACCGGACCTTGGGAAGCGCCAGCGCGCGCGTTTCCGCTTCCTCGCGAGGGAGGCCACGGGGAGCCGTCATCGTTTCGCGAAGCTTGCCGTTGACCTGCACCGCGATGGTCACTTCCTCGTCGATCAGCAATGCGGGATCGAAGGAAGGCCAAGCAGCGTCCGCGATCATAGCCGGTTCGCCGCGCGCGGCCCACGCTTCCTCCGCCAGATGCGGCGCTCCGGGAGCTATGAGCAGGAGAAGGGATCGGATGGCCTCGTCGCGGCTCGCGGACGGCTTGGCCTTCTCGATCGCGCTCGTCAGCTCGTACAGGGCGGCGACCGACTTGTTGAACTGAAGCCCATCGATGGCGTCGCCAACCGCGGCGATGGTCCGGTGGAGTTTGCGGGTGAGGCCCTGGTCCTCGCCCTGGTTGCCGGCCGGAGACTGCGCCAGACGCCAGACCCGCTGGACGAAGCGAGCAGCCCCCTCGATCCCGCTTTCCGACCATTCCAGGTCGCGCTCGGGCGGCGAGTCCGAAAGCATGAACCAGCGCACTGCATCGGCGCCGTAGCGATCGAGGATCGGCTCGGGATCGACCGTGTTCTTCTTCGACTTGGACATTTTCTCGACCCGGCCGCGGGAAACGCCGGCGCCGGTGGCGCGCTCGATCAGCGATCCGCCCTCGCCAACCTCGATCTCGTCGGGATTGAGCCATCGGCCGTCGGCGCTGATCAATGTTTCGTGCGTGACCATGCCCTGGGTGAACAAGCCCTTGAACGGCTCCTTCACTCCGATCCTGCCCATCCGTTCGAGCGCCCGGGTCCAGAAACGGGCGTAGAGCAGGTGGAGAATGGCATGCTCGACCCCGCCGATATACTGGCCGACCGGCAGCCATTTCTCCGCTTCCCCCCGGTCGAACGGCTGGTCCTTGGGCTGGCTTGCGAAGCGAATGAAATACCAGCTCGAATCGACAAAGGTGTCGAGCGTATCCGTCTCGCGACGGGCAGGCCCGCCGCATTGGGGGCAATCGACCCTGGTCCAGCTCGGGTGACGGTCCAGCGGGTTGCCGGGGATGTCGAAGCTGACGTCTTCGGGCAGGACGATCGGCAATTGGTCGCGCGGCACTCCGACGGGACCGCATTGGTCGCAATGGATCACCGGAATGGGCGTGCCCCAATAGCGCTGGCGCGAGACGCCCCAGTCGCGCAGCCGGTATTGGATCTTGCCCTTGCCCCAGCCGGCAGCTTCCGCCCGCTTGACCACCTCGGCCGAGGCTCGTTCGCTCGTCAGCCCGTCGAGGAACCGCGAGTTGACCGAAATTCCAGGTGCCGTTTCGGCTTCGACCACCGGCGCGTTCGAACTCGAGGGATCGGGAGCGACAACGCGCCGGATCGGAAGGTCATATTTTGTCGCGAACTCGAAATCGCGGGCGTCGTGCGCCGGAACTCCGAACAAGGCCCCGGTGCCATAGTCCATCAGCACGAAATTCGCGATCCACACCGGCAGGCGCCACTCGGGATCCAGCGGATGGATGACCTCAATGCCCGTATCCAGGCCGAGCTTCTCTGCGGTCTCGACTTCCGCTGCGCTGGTGCCCCCGGCCCTGGCCTTGGCGATGAATTCGGCAACATCGGGATTTTCGGCAGCAAGCGCCTCGGCAATGGGATGGCCAGGCGAGATTGCGACGAAGCTCGCGCCGAAGATCGTGTCGGGCCGGGTCGTGAACACCTCGATCTCGCATTGCTGTCCGCCCGGCGGGTTGCTGGCCAGCCGGAAACAGAATTGCAGCCCCTGGCTCTTGCCGATCCAGTTTTCCTGCATCAGGCGAACCTTGTCCGGCCATTGATCGAGGGCGCCCAGGCCGTCGAGCAACTCCTCGGCGAAGTCGGTGATCTTCAGGAACCACTGACTCAGCTTTTTCCGCTCGACGGGCGCGCCCGATCGCCAGCCCTTGCCGTCGATCACCTGCTCGTTGGCAAGCACGGTCATGTCGACCGGGTCCCAATTGACCTCGCTCTCCTTGCGGAAGACCAGGCCGGCATCCATCAGGTCCAGGAACAGCGCCTGCTCATGGCCGTAATAGTCGGGCTCGCAAGTGGCGAGCTCGCGGCTCCAGTCGAGGGCGAAGCCGATCCGCTGCAGCTGCTCGCGCATCGCCGCGATATTCGCTCGGGTCCAGGCGCCGGGGTGGACCTTCTTCTCCATCGCCGCATTTTCGGCGGGCATTCCGAAGGCGTCCCAGCCCATCGGATGAAGCACTTCATGCCCCTGCATCCGGCGATAGCGGGCAAGCACGTCGCCCATCGTATAGTTGCGGACATGGCCCATGTGGATGCGCCCCGACGGATAGGGGAACATCTCCAGCACATAGGCCTTGGGCTTGGGCGAATCGCTGTCCGCCTCAAAGGATCTGGCGTCCGCCCAGCGCTGCTGCCAGCGCCGGTCGGCAACCGCCGGGTCGAAGCGGTCGGTCATGGTGCGATGGCCTTAACCGCCGACGGTCGTGCGGCGAAGGTCGCGGGCGCGGGTAAGGATGATGTCCTCAAGCTTCTGGACCGTCGCTGCGGCAACCGGGGCATCGACCCACACGCCGCCCTGGTTGACCTGACGGCTGGCAGCGACGCGAAGCGCGTCGGCGCGCAGATCCTGATCGACGATCGACACCGTCAGCTTGACGCGCTCGCCGGGCGTGTTGGGGTTGGCGTACCAGTCGGTGACGATCACGCCGCCATTGGAATCGGCGGTGACGAGAGGTGCGAAGGACAAAGTATCGACCGCTGCGCGCCACAAATAGCTGTTCACGCCGATCATCGTCATCCGCGACGGAGCAAGCTGGTTCGGCACTTCCTTATTCTTGGCGCATCCGGACAATGCGGTCCCGGCGGCGATTACTGCAGCGGCAAAAAAGGTCAGGCGGGACATGCGGTCTCTCTTCACGACAATGGAGCTTTCCTGTGGCGTTATAGATGCTGGCAGCTTGCCCGCAAGCGACAGATTTTGGGACGGCCGCGACTCGTTTGTGGACTCTTGGCAACAGGCGTATGCTGAATCGACTCCAGTCATGGAACCGACAGGTTCGCGGGGCTATATCCAATGTGAACAGGAGTCCGTTCAAGGTGTTCAACAGGGCGACCACGACTGGAGGGAAGGCGGCGCTGATGCTTGCGGCATCGGCGCTCGTCATGACTCCGGCGATCGGTCTGGCGGCTGCCGCCAAGGGGCGCCCTCCCGCCATCTCCTTGAGTTTCGACCGGATTTCCAGCTTCACTCCGGCTCAGGCCGATCCGCGCCTGGCCGCAATCTTCGGTGGCGGACGGCAGGGGTCGATCGCCGACTTCAAGTTCACGCCGGCTGCGGCCAAGGGCAGGCCTTCGCAGCTGCGAGTCGCGATCCGCGCGCGCGGCGGCGCCGCCACTCCGGCGCGGCCCGTCGAAGTGGCCGTCGCATCCGCGGTCAACAATCTTGCGCCTGCCCAATATGACCTGGGCATGGCGGTGGGCTGGAAGCGGCTGGCGATCGCTGGCGATGTCAGCCGCTCGAGCAGTCCTGATCCGGTGATCGGCACGCGCGAGACCGCGGTGGTCGGCGTCAGCTACAACCTCAAGAAATTCACCGGCCGCGTCGCGGTCGGCGGCGAGCGCAATGAAAGCCGGATCGCGGCGCTGGGCCGCCCCGACAGCGTTTCGGTCGATCTGGGCGGCGCCTATAACCTCAGCCGGAACATCGCGTTGACCGGCGGCGTGCGCTACAAGATCGAGCGCGACCAGATCCCGGCCCTCGCCGACGACCACCGTGACAGCAAGGCGGTCTACGTCGGAACCGCCTTCAAGTTCTAGGCTTCCCCGGACGGCCCCGCGCCCAACCAGGCATCAATCCCCGCCCAGCCGTAGAAGCCGTCGCGTTCCCGCTCGGCAAACCGCTCCCGAGTCATTCCGCCCAATGCGATCACCGGCACTTGGCTCGCCGCCACGATCGCCTTCGCTTCGTCCCGATCCAACGGCTGGCGCCCCGGATGAGACCGTGTCGGAAAGATCGGCGACAGGAAGATCAGCGACGCTCCCGCCTCGCCGGCCGAAGCGGCCTCCTCGAACGAATGGGCCGACCGCGAGAAGGGCAAACCCTCCGGTTCGTTTCGCGGATTGTGAACCAGCCGCGCGCCTAACTCCTTCGCCAGCTTAACATCGCCGGCAACCGCGAGGATCAGGCTCTTCGTCCGACAAATGGACGCGACCCGTGCCGCAATCGCTTCGCGTTCCGCCGCCGCATAATGGCGAAACAGGACGCCCGAGCCCGGCGGAAGCGCATCGACCGCCTCCCACAACCGCTCGCCGATCCGCTCATCGGTCATCAGCCATTCACGCGGCCATGGGGGCTGGTTCGCCGTCATCGCTGTTCCTATAGCCTGCCCAATGA
>CBFGLY010000032.1:0-8519 GCA_965649725.1 uncultured Sphingomonas sp. | reverse complement strand
GACCGCGAGCGGTTCGCCAAGCTGGTCGACCGGCTGGGGCTCAAGCAGCCCGCCAACGGTCTCGCGCGGAGCAGGGACGAGGCGATCGCGGTGGCGGAGCGGATCGGATATCCGGTGCTTCTGCGCCCGAGCTATGTGCTTGGCGGGCGGGCGATGGAGGTCGTCGACGGGCCCGAGCAGCTCGACCATTATATCGCGACCGCGGTGCAGGTATCGGGCAATTCCCCCGTGCTGATCGACCGCTATCTGCGCGACGCGATCGAGGTGGATGTCGACGCGATCTGCGATGGGACCGACGTGGTTGTCGCTGGCGTCCTGCAGCACATCGAGGAAGCCGGGGTCCATTCGGGCGACAGCGCCTGCTCCATCCCGCCCTACAGCCTGCCCAAGGAGATTGTTGCGGAGATCGAGCGGCAGACGAAGGCACTGGCCCTCGCGCTGAAGGTCAAGGGGCTGATGAACGTCCAGTTCGCGGTGAAGGACGGAGGCCCCGGCTCGGAGGCCGGGTCAAGCGTTTACCTGATCGAGGTGAATCCGCGAGCGAGCCGCACCGTGCCCTTCGTCGCCAAGGCGATCGGGCGACCCATCGCCAAGATCGCGGCGCGGGTGATGGCCGGCGAGCCACTCTCCACCTTCGATCCCATCGATCGCGACATCGGCCATATCGCCATCAAGGAGAGCGTCTTCCCCTTCGCCCGCTTCCCCGGGACCGACCCTGTGCTGTCACCAGAAATGAAAAGCACCGGCGAAGTCATGGGAATCGATAGCGATTTCGAGACTGCCTTCGCCAAGTCGCTGCTTGGTGCCGGAATGCGCCTGCCCGACGGCGGGACGGTCTTCGTTTCGGTCAAGGATACCGACAAGCGCCATATCGTTCCCGCGGCGGCCAAGATGGTGGAGCTGGGCTTCAAGCTGATTGCGACGGGCGGGACGGCCGAGCACCTGGAGGCGCAGGGGCTTCCGGTGGAGCGGGTGAACAAGGTCGCCCAGGGGCGGCCCCATATCGTCGACCGGATCGTCGACGGGGACGTGCAGATCGTATTCAACACGACGGAAGGCTGGCAGTCGCTGAAGGACAGCCAGGCCATTCGAGAGGCGACCCTGAAGGCCAAGCTTCCCTATTTCACCACCGCGCCGGCCAGCATCGCCACCGCCGACGCGATCGAGGCGCTGCGCGGGCACCAGCTTGAAGTCCGCTCGCTCCAATCCTATTATTCGGTCTGAAACCAGGTTTTTCTGACAATCCGCCGAGCGATGCGCCGCCTGAAGGGACCGGCGCCGGGGCGGGTTTTGGCAAAGGGGTGAGTGACATGGCGAGCGACAAGGTGCCGATGCTGGCGGAAGGCTATCGCCAGATCGAGGAAGACGTGAAGCGCCTCAAGCAGGAACGGCCCGAGATCATCGACATGATCGAGGAAGCGCGCGCCCATGGCGACCTTTCGGAAAACGCCGAATATCATGCCGCGAAGGAGCGCCAGGGCCAGGTCGAGGCGATGATCGCCGAGCTGGAGGACCGGCTGACCCGCGCGCTGGTGATCGATCCGACGACGCTGAGCGGCGACAAGGTCGTGTTCGGCGCCACCGTCACCTTGCTCGACGAGGACGACAAGAAGATCAGATATCAGCTGGTCGGGCAAACCGAAGCCGACGCCAAGGTTGGGCGGATCAGCTATAATTCGCCGCTCGGCCGCGCCCTGATCGGCCGCCAGAAAGGCGAGGAGGTCGAGGTCTCGACCCCGGCCGGCGACCGCTATTATGAGATCGCCAAGATCGAATTCATCTGATGCTTAGCCTGAGGAGCGCGACCGCGATCATCGCCATCGTAACGGTGGCGGTGTCGGGTTTCGCGATTCTTTCGGGCCTCGACTGGTTTGTCGCGGTGGCCGGCTTCAT
The DNA here is from genome assembly GCA_965649725.1 of uncultured Sphingomonas sp. Taxonomy (GTDB): domain Bacteria; phylum Pseudomonadota; class Alphaproteobacteria; order Sphingomonadales; family Sphingomonadaceae; genus Sphingomicrobium. The sequence goes on along the minus strand of CBFGLY010000032.1, from coordinate 6,626 downwards.
CCCGGCACGGCTGTCGGGAATGATCGAGCTGGCGGGAGCGCTCCCGGCCTGGATTACCCCGTTCACATCGGCGTTGCTGCACGGAAGCTGGCTACACCTGATCATCAACATGGTCATGCTGGCCATCGCGGGAAGCCAGGTCGAGCGGGTCGTCGGCGGATCGGGGCTGGTCCTCGCCTATGTGATCGGCGCGGTCGTCGCGGCGCTCGCGCAATTCGCCTGGGATCCGGCAAGCCCGGTGCCAATGGTCGGCGCCAGCGGGGCGATCAGCGCCCTGTTCGGCCTCTACGCCATCTACTTCGGTCAGCCCAAGCAAGTCAGCCGCAACCAGAAGATCAACCGCTGGGTCCATGTCGCCTGGCTGCTTGCCGCCTGGGTCGTGCTGCAGTGGATGAGCGCGCTGCTCGCCGGCGGCGAGGGCGTCATGCTGGCGACGCCGGCCCATATCGGCGGGTTCATCGCCGGGCTGGCGCTGAACAAGCTGCTCCTGCTGTGGCGGTATCGCAAAGCCTGACCAAGCCGCGGCTAGTCAGGGTAAGCGGGTAATTTTGGTTCAGGCGTTCGACTTCGGCCGCGAAATCCCGTCGGCATCGGGCTCGAGCAGCCGGTGGAGGTGCACCACCACATATTTCATCTCGGCATCGTCGACGGTGCGCTGGGCAGCGCCGCGCCAGGCTTCCTCTGCCGCGGCATAGCTGTCGTAAAGACCGACCAGGTCGATGTTGTTCAAGTCGACGAAGTCCAGGCCCTGAGGGTCCTTGACCCGGCCTCCGAACACGAGGTGAAGCTTGCTCATGGGCGGCCCGCTAGCATCAAAAGGCGCGCTTGCGAACCGGCCATTTGCGGCGTCAGTCCTTCTTGCGGACGGCGCCGAGCGCTGCTTCGCCGGACACTCGCGCGGCGTCGCTCAGCCCCTTGAACAGGGACTGCACCGCATTGGTGCCGGCATCGCGCGTGATGTTCAACTCGGTCAGCTTCTCGCGTCCGGCGTCGCGCGCCGCTTCGGCAGCGGCCTTCGCGCCGTCCGTAATCCGTCCGCCGACGGGTCCGAGCAGCTTGTCCTCGGTCCTGGTCTTTGGCAGCAGCGCGGCCAGCAGCGCTCCGAGCGCGAGACCGCCGCCAAGCGCGATGAGCGGTGACTCGCCGACGCCCTGCTTCGCCTTCGATCCCATTTCGGCGGCGCGGTCCCGGGTCGCTTCATAAGCCTCGACCGCCCGTTCGCGAGCCCCGTCGTAGGCATCGCCGGCCCGCTCGCTAAAGGTCGGGCTCGTCTCGGCGCCTTGCGATTTCGTCTGCCTGGTCGTCATGTCGCTTTCTCCGTCTTTCGAGCAGCGCCCGCCGTCTTTCGAGCGGGCCGCCGCGCCGGCGGGCGAGCCGGCTTGTCCTGCTTCTTCAACGCCGGCGCCTTGGCCTTGGGTTCCTCTTTTGACGTCATGGCGTCGTATAATTTGACCGCCGCGTCCTTGATTGGCTCCCGGGCAAGGAACATGGTCAGCGCCGCGACGACGCCGCCAACCGCGACCGGTCGGCTCTTGACCGCGTCGACCGCGTCCTCGGCCAGGTCCGCGCCTTTCTCCTTGGCCTTTTCCCAGGCCTCGCTGGCAAGGGTCCTCGGCTGCAGCCTCAGCTGGAGCTCATGGACCGTTTCCATCATCGCCGCGCGCTTGCGCTCCACCTCGATGCGCGCGGCCACGACCTTGGGCGCGTCGGTCATGGCTTTTCCTTCAGGCGCGCCATCGCCAGCCAGTAGAGGAGATAGGCCATACCGGCCGCGAACAGGACGGCGACGAGCCCGCCGGCGAGCGGACCGATGAGGGTCGAGAGGGAAAGCGCGACGGTGACGGCAAGCACCGTCACCGCGGCCTGTCCGAACAGAAGCGCGCCGAACAATAGCGCGGCCGGCCATTTATACTGATCGACCTTGACCTCGGCGTTGGCCCTGGCGAGGCCGAGTTCAGCCTTGGCATAGGCCTTGCCGTCGTCGATCAGCTGTCCGAACAGCTCGCCGATCGGCCGCTCTTCCTCTTCGATGCCCCCGCGCGCCATCGTCTAGCTCTCGTCGTTCTTGCCCTGGTCGAGTCCCGACTTGACCAGGCGAACCAGTGCGAAGCCCAGGATCGCCGCGCCGGCGAGCGCAACGCCCGGGCTCTTGCGGACGAATTCGCGGGTGTCGTCGATCAGCTCGTCCGCGTCCTTGGCCGCGATCCGGTTGGCGGCATCCTCGATCGCTCCGGCGGCCTTGCGGGCATATTCGCCATATTCGGGGCCGAGCCGCTCATCCAGGCCGGCGGCGGTATCGCCGATCAGCTTGGACACGTTGCCAAGCGCCTCGCTCGACCGCTCAAGTCCCTGGCCGACCAGCCCGCGCGCCTTGTCGGCGGCCTGGCCCGACAATTTCTCTCCGCCGCTGCGCAGCTTGTCCACCGCCTTGTCCCGAACAGTAGGTTCACGCACGATCAGGGCCTCCTCATTCTCGGTCACGGACGCACCGGCAATCACCTTGTCGGTTCCCTCGGGCAATTCATTATCCTGGTCGGCCATATCTCATGTCTCCTTTGTTGCGATTCAACCCGGATGACCGGGGCATCGTTCCGGCGACGTCGACAAAGTTGCACCCTTTGGCCCGCGCCGTATAGGGGCCGCATCGAACATCCCGCCCGCTTCATCGAAAAAGGGACTTTGCATGACCGCGATCGTCGACATCCACGCCCGCCAGATCCTCGACAGCCGGGGCAATCCGACGGTCGAGGTCGACGTCACGCTGGAAGATGGGTCGATGGGCCGCGCGGCGGTGCCTTCGGGGGCCTCCACGGGCGCGCACGAGGCGGTCGAGAAGCGCGACGGCGACAAGTCGCGCTGGGGCGGCAAGGGGGTTAGCGAGGCGGTTCGGGCGGTCAACGGGCCGATTGCCGATGCCATCCTGGGCTATGAGGCCGAGGACCAGGCCGAGATCGACGCCGCGATGATCGACCTCGACGGCACCGACAACAAGGGCAAGCTCGGCGCCAACGCGATCCTGGGCGTCAGCCTGGCGACGGCGCGAGCCGCGGCCGAGGCGAGCAGCCTGCCGCTCTATCGCTATGTCGGGGGAGTCGACGCAACCGTCCTGCCGGTGCCGATGATGAATATCCTGAACGGCGGCGCCCATGCCGACAATCCGATCGACTTCCAGGAATTCATGGTGATGCCCGTCGGCGCGAACAGCTTTTCCGAAGCGCTGCGCTGCGGAGCGGAGATTTTCCATGCGCTGAAGTCGGGGCTTCATTCCAAGGGGCTGAGCACGGCGGTAGGCGACGAAGGGGGCTTCGCGCCGAACATCGCTTCGGCTCGTGCCGCGTTGGACCTGATCGCCGAGGCGACCTCGACGGCGGGCTACCGGCTTGGCAGCGATGTGTTGATCGCGCTCGATTGCGCGTCAACGGAGTTCTTCAAGAACGGCACGTACGCCATGGAAGGCGAGGGGCGGACGCTGTCGCCTGAAGACATGGCGAATTACCTCGTCGAATTGGCGAGCGATTATCCGATCGCCTCGATCGAGGACGGCATGGCCGAGGACGATATGGCCGGTTGGAAGGCGCTGACCGACAAGATCGGCAATCGGGTCCAGCTGGTCGGCGACGATTTGTTCGTCACCAACGAGAAGCGGCTGGCTCAGGGAATCAAGGACGGCATCGCCAACTCGATCCTGGTCAAGGTCAACCAGATCGGAACGTTGACCGAGACGGTGCGCGCGGTTCGCCTTGCCCAATCGTCGGGCTACACCGCGGTGATGTCCCACCGGTCGGGCGAGACCGAGGATTCGACCATCGCCGACCTGGCGGTCGCCCTTAACTGCGGCCAGATCAAGACCGGCAGCCTGGCCCGTTCCGACCGCACGGCCAAGTACAACCAGCTGCTGCGCATCGAGGAGGAGCTGGGGGACGCGGCCCGCTATCCGGGGGCGGCAACCATCAAGGCGTATCGGGCAAGTTGAATCTTCTGAGTCACAGGAAAAGTTTCTGTGAATCAAATGCATGAAAGCGCTTGCCTTCATGGCGTCTTTCTGATTCTTCTAAAGCCATGACGGGGAAGCCCAAAAGCATTGGACTGATGCGCCGCGCCATGTGGCCGGCAGTGGCGTTGCTCGTCGTCGGGACCTTCGCCGGACATGCGATTGCCGGCCCGAACGGACTGTTCGCGTGGCGCGGCTATTCCCAGCAGCTGGAGCTTCGCAAGGCGGAGCTTGCAGCGCTGAAGGAAGAACGCGCCCAGTTGAAGCACAAGTCGGCGCTGCTCGATCCGCGCAAGGCCGATCCCGACCTGGCCGACGAAATGGTGCGCAAGGACCTGGGCCTGATCCGCGCCGACGAGGTCGTCGTTCCGCTCGAAGACTGATTTCCCGGGAAGGCTGACGCTACGGCATTGCCCTTTGGGCCATGCGGCTCCTATAGCGCGCCCAAGCAACGAGCATTGTGGAGAAGATCGTGGCGAAAACCGCCCGTAAATCGACTGCGACCGGCGCAGCGCCCCCCACTCCCAACCGGGAGCGGCCCAAGGAACCGAAGCGCTACAAGGCGTCGAAGGAAGAGCTTCTCGACTTCTACAAGCAGATGCTGCTGATCCGCCGCTTCGAGGAGCGGGCGGGGCAGCTTTACGGGCTCGGGCTGATCGGTGGCTTCTGCCACCTCTACATCGGCCAGGAAGCGGTCGCCGTCGGCCTGCAGAGCGCGATGAAGGTCGGGCGCGACAGCGTGATCACCGGCTATCGCGATCACGGCCACATGCTCGCCTATGGAATCGATCCCAAGGTCATCATGGCCGAGCTGACCGGCCGCGCCGCCGGCATCTCGAAGGGCAAAGGCGGGTCGATGCACATGTTCAGCGTCGATCATGGCTTCTACGGCGGACACGGCATCGTCGGCGCCCAGGTCGCGCTCGGCACGGGCCTGGCCTTCAAGCACCAGTACGCCAAGGACGGCGGCACCTGCCTCGCTTATTTCGGCGACGGCGCGGCCAACCAGGGCCAGGTCTATGAAAGCTTCAACATGGCGAGCCTGTGGGACCTCCCCGTGATCTACGCCATCGAGAACAACAAATATGCGATGGGCACCAGCGTCGAACGCTCGGCGTCGGAGCCCGATTTCTACAAGCGGGGCGAAAGCTTTCGAATCCCCGGCATCCAGGTCGACGGGATGGATGTCCTTGCGGTGCGCGGAGCGGCGGAAGAAGCGATGGCCTGGACCCAGGCCGGCAAGGGCCCGATCATCCTGGAGCTGCTGACCTATCGCTATCGCGGACACTCCATGTCCGACCCGGCCAAGTATCGCACCAAGGAAGAAGTGCAGGATTATCGCGAGCACCGCGACCCGATCACCCATGCGGCGGCGGAGCTGGCCAAGCTGGGGGTCAAGGAAGACGAGCTCAAGGCAATCGACAAGCAAATCAAGGATATCGTGGTGGAAGCTGCGAAGTTCGCTGAAGACGCGCCGGAGCCCGAGGCGGCCGAATTGTACACCGACGTGCTGGTGGAGAGCTACTGATGGGCGTCGAACTGAAAATGCCGGCGCTTTCCCCCACGATGGAGGAAGGCACGCTCGCCAAATGGCTGGTGAAGGAAGGCGACAGCGTGTCGTCGGGCGACATCCTGGCCGAGATCGAGACCGACAAGGCGACGATGGAATTCGAAGCCGTCGACGAGGGGACGATCAGCAAGATCCTTGTCCCTGAAGGGACGGACGGCGTGAAGGTCGGCACCGTCATCGCGATGATGGGCGGAGAGGGCGAGACCGCTGCCCCTGAGCCGGCGCCGGCGTCGCAGGAGCCTGCCAAGGAGCAAAAGGCCGCCGAGAGCGAGGCGCCTGAGCCCAAGCACGCGGAAACCGGCGCGCGTCAGCTGTTCGAAGCCGCGCATCACCAGCCCGAAGCTCGCGACCCTGACATCCCCGAAGGCACGGAGATGAAGCCGACCACGGTCCGCGAGGCGCTTCGCGACGCGATGGCCGAGGAAATGCGCCGCGACGATCGCGTCTTTGTGATGGGCGAGGAAGTCGCGCAGTATCAGGGCGCCTACAAGGTGACGCAGGGCCTGCTCGACGAGTTCGGGCCCGGCCGCGTCGTCGACACGCCGATCACCGAATATGGCTTTGCCGGCCTGGGGTCGGGCGCGGCGATGGGCGGCCTGAAGCCGATCGTCGAGTTCATGACCTTCAACTTCGCGATGCAGGCGATCGACCACATCATCAATTCGGCCGCGAAGACCAATTACATGTCCGGCGGCCAGATGCGCTGCCCGATCGTGTTCCGCGGCCCCAACGGCGCAGCGAGCCGGGTCGGCGCTCAGCACAGCCAGAACTACGGGCCCTGGTACGCCAGCGTTCCCGGCCTGGTCGTCATTGCGCCCTATGACAGTGCCGACGCGAAGGGCCTGCTCAAGGCCGCGATCCGCAGCGAAGATCCGGTCGTTTTCCTCGAAAATGAGCTGCTCTACGGCCAGAGCTTCGATGTGCCCGCGGTCGAGGATTATGTCCTCCCGATCGGCAAGGCGCGGGTGATGCGCGAGGGCAGTGACGTCACGATCGTCAGCTATTCGATTGGCGTCGGCGTTTCGCTGGAAGCAGCGGACAAGCTGGCAGGCGAGGGGATCGAGG
>CBFGLY010000031.1:0-8538 GCA_965649725.1 uncultured Sphingomonas sp. | reverse complement strand
ATATTATTCGAGCGGCCGGTTCGACGAAACGCTCCGCCAGGTGCTCCGTCACTGGGACGACATCCTCGGAGTCATGCTCCCCACCCTCCGCGAGGAGCGCCGCCAGACCTATTCGCCGGTCCTGCCGATTTCGCCAAGCAGCGGGCGCGTCCTCCAGGTTCCCGTCGAGGTGATCGATGCCGAAGCCGGCACGATTGCCTTCGCCGATGAGGACGGCCAACGCATCCAGCAATCGGCGCTCGGCGGTCTCTCCAAGCTCCAGTGGAAGGTCGACTGGGCGATGCGCTGGGTCGCGCTCGGTGTCGATTACGAAATGGCCGGCAAGGACCTGATCGACAGCACCATCCAGTCGGGCAAGATCGCGCGGATCCTCGGCGCCCGCCCGCCCGAAGGCTTCAACTACGAGATGTTCCTCGACGAAAAGGGCGAGAAAATCTCCAAGTCGAAGGGCAACGGCCTCAGCCTCGAGCAATGGCTGAGCTACGGCAATGAGGAGAGCCTGGCCTTCTACGCCTATCGCGAGCCCAGGAAGGCAAAGAGCCTGCACATCGGCGTCATCCCCCGCGCGGTCGACGAATATTACCAGTTCCGCGGCAATTACCGGACGCAGCCGATAGAGCAGCAGCTCGGCAACCCGGTTCACCATATCCACGGCGGCAAGGTTCCGAACGCGGCCCTGCCGCTAACCTACGGCCTGCTCCTCAACCTCGTCAGCCTGCCCGGCTGCGGGAAGAAGGACACCGCCTGGAAATTCGTCCAGCGCTACGCCCCCGGAACCTCGCCCGAGAATGATCCCGAACTCGACAATCTCATCGGCCTGGCGGTCAACTATGCCGTCGATTTCGTCGAGCCGACCCTGAAGCGCCGCGCCCCAACCGAGCTGGAGGCCGAAGCGCTGCGCGACCTCGATTCCGAGCTGGAAAAGCTGCCGGCAGACGCCGACGGCGAGACCATCCAGCACGCCGTCTTCGAAGTCGGCAAGCGCCACCCCTTCGAAAGCCTCCGCCACTGGTTCCAGGCCCTGTACGAGACGCTGTTCGGCTCCAGCCAAGGGCCGCGCATGGGCAGCTTCATCGCTCTTTACGGCATCGACAACAGCCGCAAGCTAATCGCCGAGGCGCTGGCCTAGATGACCGGATAAGGCGACGACGCCTTCGGCGCGCCGAGCTTTTCCAGCACAGTGTCCAGCGCATCCTTTGCGGGGACGGCGATATCGGGCGTCACGCCGCCGCCTTCCCAGCCCTTGCCGGTCTTCGGATCGACCGTGTCGCCGTAGGGGATGAACATCGAAAAGCCCTCGGTCAGTTCGATTTCGTCGCCATAATGGCCGGCGCCGCGCGTGGCGTCGCCGACCAGCGTCGCCCGCCCGGTGATCTTCATCGCCAGCGCCAGATGCTCGGCCGCGGATGCCGTGCGGCGCGACGTCAGGATATAGACCGGCACGTTCGCCATTCGCGCCCCGCCGGCCCGCGGGATGGCTCGATGCATCTCGCGCACCATCGTCGCGTCCCGCTCGATGACCGACAGCCGCTCCGTCGGCGCCTTCTTCTCGAACCGCTCCCAGGCGGCCGGACGGGTCGTCATCGTCAGCAGGTCAGTCGGCGCACCGAACAGGTCGGCCAGGATCACGTCCATCTCGCGAAGCTCGCCGCCGGCATGATGCCGCAGATCGATCACCAGCGCCTTCGCATCGGCATGTTCGTCCATGAACTTCTGCAGCCGCTCGACATCGCTTTCGCGGTCGAAAAAGGCGAAGGGACGGACATAGGCGATTCCCGGCGCCACCCATCCGGCCGCTTCCAGCGCATTCTCGGGGATTTGCGGCTGACCCGCCTCATCCTCCTTGCCGAACATGCCGCTGCCCGGCGCGTAGATCGAAAGGTGCAGGTCGGGGTGGGCCGCCTGGAGGACTGTTTTCAGCTTCGCGGCGAGCCCATCGCCGGCAAGGCCGTCGAACGCGCCCTCGGCCAGCGCCTTGTCGAGCGCGGAGCGATAGACGCCGGTCACCGCGGGATCGACGTAATAATCATCGATCCGTGTCTCCAACGCGGCGACCAGCGCGGATGGACGCCCCGCGACTGTCGCGGCAACCGTGTCCGCCTGGGCGGTCGAATAGGCGGGAATGGCGGCCGCCAGTGCAGCGGCCAGCAAGATGCTTCGTTTCAAGGGAAACTCCATTCGGTGCGTTCCGCCGGCGGCGGCGCGTTTCAATGATTGGCGAATTTTAGGCTCGGCTCACGGACCGAAGGTCACGATCTGGATGGACGTCGATCCGCCGCCGGCGGCTTTGCGCTTAGCGGCCACCGCCCCGTCCGCGCGATGATCGTGCAAGGCAGCGGAGCAGCGATGCGCCGGCTCCTTCACCCAAAGGCGCGAAACCGGCGGCAGCGCAAATTGCGCCGACACGAAAAGTGACATCGCGGTGGCGATCTGGGTGAATGGCGTAAGCATGACATCGTTCCTCGATGCCTGACTTTTACGCCCCTTCGCCGTCCCAAGGGGCGCAAAGTGGCTGGCGCGCGCGCCAAATTTTGGCAAGGTTCACACCATGTTCGACAGTTTCGACCTCAAGCTCCTCAATGCCATGCAGGACAATGCCGATCGCACGGCCGAGGAGCTTGCCGAGCTGGTCGCCCTCTCCCCCTCCGCCATCGCCCGGCGCATTCGGCGCCTGAAGGAAAGCGGAGCCATCGCCCGCACCATCGCGCTGGTATCGCCGGAGCTGGCCGGCCAACGTTTGCGGGCGCTGATCCGCATCCAGCTGCAGGAACATGCGCCCGCCGCTGGATTGGCCCAACTTCGCGCCCGCCTGGAATCGCTTGGCGAGGTTCAGCTGTGCCTGGAGGTGAGCGGCAGCGACGACATGGTGCTGCTCGTCGCCTGCCGCGACATGAACGCGTTCAATGCCTTCGCGGACGCCGAGCTTGCGGCAAGCCCGGTCGTCCGCCGCTACGAGACCAGCTTCGTCAAGAAAGAGATCAAGAACCGGCCGATGGTCGTGCTGGACCAGGGTGGCTTGGCCGGCTGATCGCGCCGGCCAGTTTCGCTGCTATCAGCCAGCCTTCTTCGCCGCGATCCAGCTGTCGATCTTCTTTTCGAGAATCGCCAGCGGCAGGCTTCCGGTCATCAGCACCTGGGCGTGGAAGTCCTTGATGTCGAACTTCGGACCAAGCTCGGCCTCGGCCTTCCGCCGCAGCCGCTGGATGGTCATCGCGCCGGTCTTGTAGGCCAGCGCCTGGCTAGGAATGGCGATGTAGCGTTCGACCTCGGCGGTGGCGTCGGTCTTCCCCATGCTCGAATGGTCGAGCATGTACTGGATCGCCTGCTCGCGGGTCCAACCCTTCGAGTGGATGCCGGTGTCGACCACGAGGCGCATCGCGCGGAGCATCTCATCGTCGAGCGTTCCCATCCGCTGGATCGGATCCTTGTAGAAGCCCATGTCGTAGCCCAGCGTCTCGGCATAGAGCGCCCAGCCTTCGACATAGGCGGTGTTGCCGCCGAACCGCATGAACGGCGGCAGGGCCAGATTCTCCTGGGCCAGGCTGATCTGGAAATGGTGCCCCGGCGAACCTTCGTGCAGGTAGAGCGTGGTCATGCCCGGCGTGGTCCGCGACGGAAGATCATAGGCGTTGAAATAAAAGATACCCGGCCGCGTGCCGTCTGGCGATCCTTGCTGGTAGGAACCGCCGGCCTCGAACTTCTCGCGGAAGGGTTCGTAGGGGCGGATCTCAAGCTTCGCTTTCGGAAGCGTCGAGAAATATTCGGGCAGCTTGGCGTCGACCTTCTTGCCGATGTCGTAATAGCCCTGGGTCAGCGCCTCGCGGGTCGGCATCTTGTACTTCGGATCGGTGCGCAGGTCGTTGAAGAAGGCCTGCAGGTCGCCCTTGAAGCCGACCTCGTTCTTGACCTTCTCCATCTCGGTCGTGATCCGCGCGACTTCGCTGAGGCCGGTCTGGTGGATCTCCTCGGGCGTCAGCGGCAGGGTCGTCGTCGACTGCACCAGATAGCGATACAGCTTGTCGCCGCCCTTCATGTACATCAGCCCGACGCCTTCGCGGGCGTTGCCGAGATATTCGTTCTTGAGGAAATCGCGAAGCCGGGTCAGCGCCGGGTAAAGCTCGCCCTCGATCGCCTGCTTGTAGGCTGCGGACAGCCGGGTGCGGTCGGCCGCCGAGACGCCGTCCGGGAATTGCTTGACCGGACCGTAATAGGGCGACTCCTCGACCCCCTGCTTCAGCTGCGTGTCAAGCTGCTCGATCATGTTGCGGACGGTCAGCTTGGTTTCGACCACCCCGCTCTTCTCGCCCTCGCGGAAGCGGCCGATGGCGCGGTCGATGTAGGTCACGAACTCCTTGTGGCGCTTGAGGTTGTTCTCATAATCCTCGACCGTCTTGAACGGAGCCGCGCCCTTGCCGCTGGCGAAGGTCGGGTAAAAGGTGTGGAAGCCGAAGAAATGGTTCATCGGCCGGACCACCGACAGCGCCAGCAAGTCGGGCTGATAGCCCTTCAGCGTGTCCATCGTGCTGAATTCGAACACGTCGTAGGCCAGCTGGTCGGTCGGGTTCAGCTGCGAGCGGTCGATCTTGTGGAGTTCGGCCAGGTCATGCTCCGACGCCGCCTTTTCCTTGGCGTAATATGCGTCGGTGATGCCGTCGCCGAGATGCTCGGCGTAGCGCATGTCCCCGCGGAAAAGAGCGCCGAGCGGATTGCGCTTCAGATTGGCTTCGTCGCTTTCCTTGAACAGGCGGAACAGGCGGTCATGAGCACTCTCGCTGGCTGCGGGCGCGGCGGTCGTGGCGGCCTGGACGGCGGCCACGGCCGGAACGGCGGCGAGCGCAACGGCGGCTGCCGAAACGGCAAGTGCGAGCTTCATTTTCATCTGTCGTGACCCCTTGTTCATCGCGCGACCCGCGCGGTCCCGTCCCCCTATGGAAAAAGGGGCGCCGCGGTCTGCCCGCAACGCCCCTTCGACCAACGGCTTGGCCTTGTCTACCAGAAGAAATTGTAGAGCACGTCCACAACCTGTCCGCTGTAGATGTTCACCAGCAGCGCGTCGTCATAGTAGCGAACCCAGCGATAGGGCCCATATGCCGGCGGCAGGCGGTACATCCACGGATCGTCAAGCCAATAGTTGGAGCCGTAGTAGCTCGAACCGAGGCTGAACCCGATCGAGAAGCGGCGATATCCCCAGCCATAGGGATCGTAATAGCGGCCGAGCCGGAACAGCCTGCGATGGCTGTTGCGGTAGCTGCGCCAGTCGTAGCGATGATCGCGGCGCCAGTCGCCGGACCAGCGGCGATGGCGATCCGTCAACCGGTCGCCGCGGCGGGTTTCGGTGCGGCCGGTGAAGTCGCCGTCATTCGACTGCTGTTCGCGGGCAATGGTCCGGAAACCGCCGACCAGGCCATCGTCGGAGCGCCGCACCTGGCGGACGCGCTCGACGGGACGCACTTCGCGAACTTGCTGCTGCTCGACTTGCGGCTCGCTTGCTGTCTGCTCGACACGTTCGACCCGGCGAACGCGCTCGATCCGTTCGATCCGCTGCGGCCGTTCGGCGCGCTCGACGCGAACCTGCGGCTCGTTGCGTTCAGAGCGATCGGGACGGGCTGCTCGTTCGGCGCGCTGCGGGCGGTCTTCCGAAGACCGTTCCTTGCGGCTTTCGGTGGCATGCTGGCGAAGCGCGCCGAGCAAATCGCCGCGCTCTCCGGCGGAGGCTGCCGTCGGCAAGGCAACGCTCGCCATCAGCAGCGGGATCAGAAATTTACGCATGATGGGACTCCAATATCCGGTCGGCCCTATTGGCCGTTGGGAGGAGACTGCTCTTGCGTGGATGAGCCGTTGCTGAACCGTGACGAACCGCTTCGTTCAGCATCGGGGGATGGCGCGGGCGGCGGTTGGGAAGCGGAGAGCGGCGCCGCAACCGAAGCGGCCCGGGCAACCGCCTTCAGGATGCGGGGAGTGGCGCCGCAGCGGCAGATGTTGGGAAGCGCCGACAATTGCTCCGGCGAAGGATTGGGCGTTGCCCGCATCAACGCTGCCAGGGCCATGATGAATCCCGGATCGCACCGCCCGCACTGGCTGACCTGCTCCGTCGCCCAGGCCTGCTGCAGCGGATGGGCACGGTCGGCCGACAGGCCTTCGATCGTCACCACGTCGGCCCCTTCCGCCGCCGCGATGGTCATCTGGCAAGACAGCACCGCGCTTCCATCGACGATGACGGTGCAGGCGCCGCAATCGCCGCTGAAGCAGCCGTGCTTGGTCCCGGTCAGGTTCGACGCATCGCGGAGCGCGAACAGCAAGGGCGTCTCGGGGTCGAGCTTGTAGCGGATCGCTTCGCCGTTGACGGTCATGCTGGTCATCGGCGGCAACGGTAAAGCCCAGCTTGGCGCTTGCAAAGCGGCGGTTCGCGGCCATGATGGCAGCGATGGGGGCAATCTCGACAGCGCGGGGCCGGATTGGGGTCAGCGAGGCAGGCGGCGGCGACGCGTTGCCGATCCTGTTCCTCCATGGCGTCGGGTCGGACAAGAGCGTGTGGCAGCCCCAACTCGAGCATTTCGGGCGGCGCAGGCGAGCCGTTGCGTTCGACTACCCCGGCTATGGCGAAAGCGATTTTGCCGAAGGCGCCACCCGCGACGATTTCGCGGCGTCGATCCTGGCAGCGATGGACGCGCTGGATATCGACCGGGCCCATGTTTGCGGCCTGTCGCTTGGCGGTGTCATCGCCATCGCGATGCACGCCCAGGCGCCGGAGCGAACCGCGTCGCTGATCATCGCCGACAGCTTCGCCGTGCATCCCGACGGGCAGGCCATTTACGACCGCTCGGTCGCCGCAAGCCAATCAATGTCGATGCGCGAGCTTGCCGAGGCGCGGGCCGGGACATTGCTGGGCAGCGCGGCCAGCAAGGAGCTCAAGGCGGAGGTGATCGACACGATGGCCGCCATCGATCCGGCCGCCTACCGGCTCGGCGCGGCGGCCGTGTGGCTCGCGGACCAGCGCGATCGGGCCAAGGAGATATCGGCGGCGACCTTGATCATCGTCGGCGACGAAGACGCGATTACTCCGCCTGCCCTGTCTAAGGAGTTGGAGCAGCTGGTCGCCAACCCTCAGCTTGTGGTCCTTTCGCGGTGCGGCCATCTGGCCAACGCCGAACAACCTGCACTTTTCAACGCGGCCATCGATCGCTTCCTCTTGGAAATCGAAACGCCAGCGTAAGATTACCGCCGCATTAACCTTGTGATTTAAGGCTGTTTTTTCCTTGTCCTGCGAAAAGCAGGGCAATGAGGAACAGCGTCCTTCGCCTCTCGCTTCGCCTTCTGCCCGCCGCCGCGATGGCCGCGATGGCCGTGCCTGCAAGCGCCCAGGTCGTCAGCGCGTCCTACCGCAGCATGTCGAAGAGCGAGGCGATCCTCGGCGCGCCGAGCGCTCTAGCCGCGATCCGCGCGCAACAGGGCGGCGAGCCGGTAAGCTCCTTCGCTCGCGCAATCGCTCCCGCCAGTCCCGGCTCGCTCTATCGGCCGGCGGTCATGCCCTACGTCCGGCAAGCCGTGTCGAGCGACCGTCCCGATGTCTTCAACAGCGTTGCCTTGTCGATCGACCGCAGCCCGCTCGATGCCCGCTGGCATCATGTCGCCACCGCCGGCGTGTCCGGCACGGCCGGCGCCTTCGCGGCGTCGCTCCGCGGCCGCGGCATCGTCGACCGGCTGGAAGCGGTGAACAGCTACGTCAATGCGCGCGTCCGGTTCGTCGACGATAAGGTCCAGTTCGGAGTGACCGACCGCTGGCTCGCGGCCTCGGAAACGCTGACCCGTGGGCGCGGCGATTGCGAGGATTTCGCCATTGCCAAGCGCGCCCTTCTCCGCGCCGCGGGAGTCGCCGACAAGGACCTTTATCTGGTCGTGCTCAAGGACCTCACTCGCCGGGCCGATCATGCCGTGCTGGTGGTTCGCGCCGCCGGACGCTTCCTGGTGCTGGACAACGGCACCGACCGGATCGTCGATTCCAGCGACCTGTTCGATTACAGGCCGGTGCTGACGTTTACCGCCGGCCGGACCTTCACCCACGGCTATCGCCGTCAGGCGCCGCCGGTCACCTACGCCAGCAATGAAGTGGCTGCTCCCGTTACGCTCGCCAGCGCGACCTTCGCTCCGGCATCGGGCGAAGCGGAGCTTCCGGCCGTGGTCCGCGAAACGGCCAGCCTGGTTCCGGAAACCCTGACTCTCTAGATCAGCGTTCGCGAAGCGCGTCGCTGCGCGCCTTCAGCACCGGCTTGAGCAAATAGCTCAGCACGCTCTTGCGGCCGGTGATGATCTGCGTGTCGGTCATCATGCCCGGCGCGATCGGAAGCTTGCGCCCGGCCGCCACCAGAAAGGCGCGGTCGGTTTCGACGATGACGTTGAAATAAGCCTGGCGCTCGACCTCGTCATAAATGCTGTCGGCGGAAACCTGGACGACGTGTCCGTCGAGACCGCCATAGGTCGAGAAGTCGTAGGCGGTGACCTTGACCAGCGCCTTGTCGCCGACCTTGATGAAGGCGATGT
>CBFGLY010000030.1:0-8560 GCA_965649725.1 uncultured Sphingomonas sp. | reverse complement strand
CATGAAGAGCGTCGACGATTATCTCGACTACCGCCTCGATCCGAGCTGCCCGATCAGGTGAATGTTCCCCGGCGCAGGCCGGGGCCCAGGAGCCCCGTAGGGGCTTTGGTGAACAAGGGCTTCCGGCTCGCGCCGGCCTGGACCCCGGCCTTCGCCGGGGAACTACAAAGTCCAGATCAGCACATTGGCGATGAAGATGATCCCGCAGGCGATCATCAGCAGGCCGCGCTGACGATCGGCCGGGCGGAACGCCAGCCGCGTGCCGAAAATGAGCAAGAGCACCGCCGCGATCATGGTGACGGCCAGCGCGGCGGATGCCAGGTTGCTCAAGTCGGACACCTTCACAGCTTTTTAACCCCGATTGGCCCATGCTGCGCATCATGGCCGATGTCCAGCAACAGCAGGCGCGCCTCGACGAGGCGTTCGAGCGGATCGAAGAGACGATCCTGCCGTGCATCGCCATGATGCTCGACACGCTGCTCGATGCCTCGGCCAATCTCTCGGAACTGGACCCCAAGGTGCTGATCGCCGAGCTCCAGACGCTGGCGGCCGAACTCGAGGAGCTGACCCGCGCCGTGGAAAGCAATTCGCCCGCTCACCTGGAGCCGGGCGAATATCGCGTCGTCAACGGCTAGGCGACCAGCCTGGCGTGAAGCGCCGGGTCGATATTTCCCCCCGACACGACCGCCACGGTTTCGGGCACGACGTCCACTTTTCCCGCCAATAGCGCCGCGACGGAAGCCGCTCCGCCTGGCTCAGCCGTCAGGCCCTGCTCCCGCCACAGCCAGCGGACCGCCTCCGCGACTTCCGCTTCGCTGACTGCAACGCCGCTCGCGCCCCTTCGGCGGAGGATGTCGAAGGTGATCGGCGACACGATTGGCGTCTGGATTGCGTCGCAGATGGTCGGCGGCGCATCCGGCCCAACCGGAACGATCTCGCCCTTCTCCAGCGATCGGGCCATGTCGTCCCAGCCTTCTGGCTCCACCGGCACGATCTCCGCCTGCGGGCAGGCCAGCGCGATCCCCGCCGACAGCCCTCCGCCGCCGCAGTTGACCACGATCCGGGCGGGAGCCGCCTCACCGGCCTTTGCCAACTGGTCCAGGATTTCGAGGCCCACGGTGCCCTGTCCGGCGACAATGTCCGGATCGTCGAAGCTGGGGACGACCGTAGCGCCCGTATCTGCGCCGATTCGCGATGCGATTTCGACCCGGTCCTCCTTCAGACGATCATACAGGACGATCTCGGCCCCTTGCGCCCGGGTGCCTTCGATTTTCAGTTGCGGTGCATCGGACGGCATGACGATGATCGCGTGGATGCCGAGCCGTTTCGCGGCAATCGCAACGCCCTGGGCATGATTGCCCGACGAAAAGGCGACGACGCCGCGCTTGCGTTCCGCCTCGTTCAACCGGAGCAGCCGGTTTGTCGCCCCCCTGAGTTTGAACGAGCCGCCGGTCTGCAGGCATTCGCATTTTAGCCATAGCCTGTGGCCGCGAATCCGCGCCTCCACCAGGGGAGTGCGTTCGACCGCCCCGGAAATCCTTTGTTCGGCGGCAAGGACATCGTCACGAGTCACTTGGGGATATTGGCTCAAGCCCTTCAACTCCTTGGGAATTCGATGAATCGTGGCGCAGTGGAGATTGGCTGCGGGGAGACGCCTTCATAGGGGGTCCAAAAAATCTTTACATGGGGGTCCCCCAACCATATATCGCGCCCCGCTGCCCCATGGGACTTCCAACCGCAAGGCAGCTTTAATGTCGAACATACCCGTTGGAGGTCCCTTGAGTTGTACAAGCACGATAGCGCGCTGGGGCTAGCTACTGCCCTCCGACCGGTCCAGCCGGTCACGCTCCTCCGTCCGCATGCCGCCAAGCGTGCCGCCCGCTTCTTTAGCGAGAAGTTTCCGGGCAAGTCGCTCTATGCGGTCAAGGCTAATCCGTCGCCGGACCTGCTGAGGATCCTGTGGGACGCGGGCGTCACCCATTATGACGTCGCCTCGCTCGGCGAGGTGCGGCTGGTCGCGGCAACGCTGCCGGACGCGGTTCAGTGCTTCATGCACCCGGTCAAGGCCGAGGAAGCGATCGCCGAAGCCTATTTCACCTATGGCGTGAAGACCTTCAGCCTCGACACGATCGAGGAGCTGGAAAAGATCGTCCGCGCGACCTCGACCGACGGCGTTCCGGCAAGCGACCTCAACCTGCTGGTTCGCCTCCGCGTCTCGTCGGATCATTCGAAGCTGAGCCTCGCCTCGAAGTTCGGCGCCGATCCGGCCGACATCAAGCCGCTGCTGATGGCTGCGCGCCAGGCTTCGGACGCGCTCGGCCTCTGCTTCCATGTGGGTAGCCAGGCGATGAGCCCGGCGGCCTATGGCGAAGCCATGGCCCGGGTTCGCGATGCGATCGTTGAGGCGGCGGTCACGGTCGACATCGTCGATGTCGGCGGCGGCTTTCCAAGCTGGTATCCGGGCATGGAGCCCCCGCCCCTCGAAACCTATTTCGAGGTCATCCACAACGCCTTCGAATCGCTGCCGATCAGCTATTCGGCGGAACTGTGGTGCGAGCCCGGCCGCGCGCTTTGCGCCGAATATGCAAGCGTGCTGGTTCGCGTCGAAAAGCGCCGCGGAAGCGAGCTCTACATCAACGACGGCGCCTATGGTGCGCTGTTCGATGCGGCGCATATTGGCTGGCGCTATCCGGTGAAGCTTCTGCGTGAGCAGGAGTCGGAAACCAAGGACATGGCGTTCAGCTTCTACGGGCCGACCTGTGACGATCTTGACCATATGGCCGGGCCGTTCATGCTGCCCGCCGACGTCAAGGCCGGAGACTATATCGAGGTCGGGATGCTGGGCGCCTATGGCTGCGCGATGCGGACCGGGTTCAACGGCTTCGGCGTCGAGGACCGGGTAATCGTCGATGACGAACCCATGGCCTCGCTTTATACCGGCGAGGAACGCGTCGCCGCGTCAAACGTCATCACGCTGTAACTGGCCTCCCCTCCCGCTTGCGGGAGGGGATTGAGGGGAGGGTCTGTCCCCTTCTCTCTCCGCGGCGTAAGAAAAGTAACACACCCTCCCCTAGCCCCTCCCGCGAGCGGGAGGGGGACTTATTGGAGCACCAAATGACCATCGACACCCTCAACAAGGTCCAGGACGAGAGCCAGATCAACGACACGCGCAAGGCGGAGCTGCTCAAGTCCGAGGTCGAGCATATCGACATCACCTCGTTCGACGCGCGCCCGATCGTCGAGGCGATGGGCAAGATGAGCTTCACGAGCCGCGACCTCGCCCGCGCCGCCGGCATCTACAACCAGATGCTGGAGGACCCGAATTGCTCGGTGATCCTGGTCGTCGCGGGCTCGACCTCGGCCGGCGGCTGCATGGACCTTTATGCCGAGCTGGTGCGCAACAACATGGTCGACGCGATCGTCGCGACCGGAGCGACCATCGTCGACATGGATTTCTTCGAAGGACTTGGCCACAAGCACTATCAAGCACTTGAAATTCCTGACGATGATACGCTGCGCTCGCTCTACATCGACCGCATCTACGACACCTATATCGACGAGATTTCGCTGCAGGATTGCGACTTCACCATCGGCAAGATCGCCGACGGGCTGGAGCCCAAGCCCTATTCGAGCCGCGCCTTCATCCGCGAGATGGGCAAGTGGCTGGTCGAGAACGGCAAGAAGGAGAATAGCCTGGTCAAGCTCGCCTATGAGCATGACGTGCCGATCTTCTGCCCGGCCTTCACCGACAGCTCGGCCGGCTTCGGGCTGGTCAAGCACCAGGTCGACGCCATGAAGCGCGGCGGCCACTATATGACGCTCGACAGCATCGCCGACTTCCGCGAGTTGACCGACATCAAGATCAAGGCCGGCACGACCGGCCTGCTGATGATCGGCGGCGGCGTTCCGAAGAATTTCGCGCAGGACACCGTCGTTTGCGCCGAGATCCTCGGTCACGAGGACGTCGAGGTCCACAAATATGCGGTGCAGATTACCGTCGCCGACGTCCGCGACGGCGCCTGCTCCTCCTCCACGCTCCAGGAAGCGGCCAGCTGGGGCAAGGTTTCGACCGCGCTCGAGCAGATGGTCTATGCGGAGGCGACCTCGGTCCTGCCGCTGCTGGCAAGCGACGCCTATCACCGCGGCCATTGGCGCAACCGCGAGAAGCGGCGCTTCGCGAAGCTGTTCGACTAATCCAGTTGCCAGCCGTAACGATCTGAAGCACCCTCCCCGGAGAAATCAGGGGAGGGTTTTTCATGTCATACAGCCCGATACTCGTGCCGGTCGTGGCGCTCGTCGCATGGACGCTCGTCGTTATGGTCTGGATGATGTTCGCCCGGATGCGGGAATTCCGGCGGCTGGGCGTCAATTTCTCCAACATTCCTAATGGCTCGCGAGGCGTTGACCTCGAAGGCCGTGCCGATCCCCGCGCCCAGTGGAAGTCGCACAATTACAATCATTTGATGGAACAGCCGACGATCTTCTATGCGATCGCCATCACGCTGGCGCTGATGGGAATGGACCAGCCGATCAATGTCTGGCTGGCGTGGGGCTATGTCGGTTTCCGGGTCGTTCACAGCCTGGTCCAGGGAACGGTGAACATCGTCCGCTTCCGGCTGCCGATTTTCCTGCTTGCCACCTTCTGCCTGCTGGGGCTGACCGTTCACGCCGGAGCGCGCATCCTCCACGATTGCGGGATCATCTAGCGGCTGAAGGCCGCGGCAAGCTCGACATGCGTGGACCAGCGGAACTGCCCGACGGGCTTGACCCAATCGAGCTTGTAGCCGCCTGAAACCAGCATTTCCGCGTCGCGGGCGAAGGTCGCGGGATTGCAGCTGACATAGGCGATGCGGGGGACGGCCGATGCGGCCAGCTCGCGAACCTGCTCCACGGCGCCGGCGCGCGGCGGGTCGAGGATGACGGCATCGAAGGGCTTAAGCTCCCCCGCGTCGTACGGGCGCCGGTATAAGTCCCTATGCGCGGCAGCGATCGACCGGCCGGAACGCCCCGCTGCTTCCTTCAGCGCCAACAGCGCATCGCGCGACGCTTCGGCGGCGGTGACTTGAGCGTCGAGCGAAAAGGCGAAGGTCCCAAGGCCGGCGAACAGATCGGCGATATGCACTGCGCCCGAAGTGGCTTCGCCGACGGCAGCCACCAACGCGGCTTCGCCGTCCAGCGTCGCCTGGAGGAAGGACCCGGACGGAAAGCCGACCGAAACTCCGCCAAGGGAAATGGTTGCGGGCCTCGGCTCGTAGCGCGTTTCGGCGCCATAGCCTTCGTCGATGCTGAGCCGTGCGAGGCGGTGGTTTTCGCTGAAGGCGGTCAAGGCCTCGATCGCCTCCAGCCCGACCGCCTCCACGCCTTTCAATGCAACATCGACGCCCTGATCGACCAGCGTGAGTTGGACTTCCCCGACCCGCTTCGCCGGCAGGATTTTTGCCAACAGCTGCCGCAACGGAACCAGCAGGCCGAACAGCGCCGGATGGAGAATGTGGCACTCCGTCATGTCCACGATCCGGTTCGAACCGGCTTCGTTGAAGCCAAGCAGCAGCTTGCCCCCTGCCTTCAGGGCGCGAAGGCTCGCCCTCCTGCGCGTTCGTGGCGGGGACAGATATGCGGGACGGACGTCCGCGGCGAGGCCATGCTGAGCAAGCGCTCCTTCGATCCGGGAGGCGCAATAATCCGCATAGGCCCGGTCGGTAAGATGCTGCAGCTGGCAGCCGCCGCACCTAGGGAAAAGGCTGCAAGGCGGGGTTCGGTGCGCCGGACCGGGTTGCAAGGTCCCATCGTCAAGCAACAGATCGCCCGGTGCGGCGAATGGCACATGCCTCCCGCTGGCCGTCACTCCGTCCCCGCGCGCCGCGATCCGGACAATCGCCTCGCTCATGACAGGGCTTGCGGAATGGCCTCGACCAGATCGTCGGCAATCATCATGGGCCCGGCGGCCTTCGCAGCGGCCCCATGCAGCCACACGCCGGCGCAGGCAGCGTCGAACGAATTCAGGCCGCGAGCCCGCATCGCCGCGATCATCCCGGCCAGCACGTCGCCCGTTCCCGCGCTTGCGAGCCAGGCAGGAGCAGGCGGCGCGAACCCAAGTCTGCCGTCGGGCGACGCAACCAGCGTGTCGGGGCCCTTGTAGACGATGATCGAGCCGGAGCGGCGCGCCGCCTCGAGCGCCTGCTCCGCCTTGCTGCCCTCGATCGCTCCGAAGAGCTTTCTGAACTCGCCCTCATGCGGAGTCAGGATCGCGTCCTGCCCGTGCAGCCGTTCCGGCTCGCCGACCAGTCCGATTCCGTCGGCATCTATCACCTTGGGGGCTTTCGAGGTCAGCGCCAGCGTCAGCACTTGCGGAACGTCGCCCAGCCCCGGCCCGACCAGGACGCAACCGATGCGGGGGTCCTTCATGTCGGCACCGCCGGTCTGGACGATCGAGGACGGCAGGCCATCGATGGTTCGCGACGTGCTCACCCTGACATAGCCGGCGCCCGCTCTCGCGGCGGCCGAAGCAGCAAGCGCGATGGCGCCGGGCATTTCACCGGCGAGGCAGTGCACCAGCCCTCGATCATATTTGTGACCAAGCGGATCCAGCGCCGGCGGATCGATCCGGTCAATCTCGAACCAGTCCGTCCCCGCCTCGATTCCAATGTCGGCAAGCACGACCCGCCCCATGCGCATCATCGCCGGCATCAACCGGTGCGAAGGCTTCAACGCACCGAACGCTACCGTAAGCTGATAATTGCCGACCGGTGACAGGAGCGCGCCGTCATCGCTGCCCACGCCGCTGGGAAGGTCGCAGGCGACGGCCGTTACCGATTGGTCGATCAGTTCCAAAAGCTTATCTGAAACAGAATCTTCAAGGCCGCGGCTCAGACCCGTTCCGAATAGACAGTCGATCAGGATCGCGGCGGGCTCTGCCGTCGTGAAGTCCTCGACGAGACCATCCCATTGCCCTCTTGCCCAGCGGGCCGCTTCCGAGCTCGGCTCGCCCAGCGCCGCCACTCGCACCGGATATCCCCGCTCGGTGAGCCGCCGTGCCGCGACATAGCCGTCACCGCCATTGTTGCCGGGACCGCACAGGACCAGCGTCGGTCTGGGACCGAGGGTGAGCGCGACCGCCTCGGCAAGTGCGGCGCCGGCTCGTGCCATCAGTTCGGTCTCGGCAATCCCGCCTTCGATTGTCTTTGCCTCGGCAGCGCGCATGGCGTCGGCGGTGAGGATCGGGCGCGTCATGGGCAGGGCCCTAGCGCAAATGGGTCGCCAGATGCCACCAGTTAGAGGGGCATTGCCCGGCGGCGGCATCCCGGGCCGTTTCGCTGTCGAACAGGCCGAAGCAGGTCGCCCCGGAGCCCGACATCCGAACGAACGTCACTCCTTCGCGCTTTTCGAGCCAGTCGAGGATGTCGGCGATCTCCGGGACCAGCTTGCGAGCGGGGGCTTCGAGGTCGTTCCGCCCCTCGCGCCAGTCACTCAGCGGACCGCGATCGATTCCGTCCCAGCCCGCGAACACCTGGGCAGTCGATAGCGGAACCAGCGGATTGACCAGCAGCACCGCCGCTCCGCTGACGCCGGAATCGACCAGCTGCAGCCGATCTCCACCATCCTCGCCGCGCGCCGCCATACTCAGCAGGCAGGCAGGAACGTCGGATCCCAAAGCGGGCGCGAGTGACGCGGCAAAGGAGGGATCGATGTTCCACATCCGCGTGAGCAGCCGCAGTGCCGCCGCCGCGTCGGCCGAACCTCCTCCGATCCCCGACGCAACCGGCAGATTCTTGGTCAGGATCAGCTCCGCGCCCTTGCTGGCGCCCGCAACTTCGGCAAGGCGCCGTGCGGCGACAAGAGCGAGATTGTCCTGCGCATCGCCCAGCTCATCCGCGAACGGCCCCCTGACCTCCAGGGACAGACCATCGCGCTCTTCCGCCTCCAGGCGGTCGCCATCCACGCAGAAGGCGAAAATGGTTTCCAGCCGGTGCCGCCCGTCGGCGAGCTTGCCGCGCACGTGCAGAGCCAGGTTGAGCTTGGCCGGCGCCGGCTCTGAAAAGCGCATCAGGGCGCGGCGGTTGCCGGCGTAAGACCGAGTTCCAGCTTGCGCTCGATCCGGTCCTTCATCTTGTCTTCCGCGTTGACCAGCGCCGCGCGCCACGAAAAACGCGCCTCGATCCGCCGTCCGGAGGAATAGAGGGCGTCGCCGAGGTGCTCGTGGATTTCGGCCTGGGCGGGATCCCCGGCGGCGGCTCGCGTCAGCGTCTCGATCGCTTCCGGCAGCCGTCCGCGCTTGAACAGCGCCCAACCGAGGGAGTCGGTGATCGAGGCGTCGTCGGGCTTCAAGGCGCTGGCCTTCCGGATCATCGCTTCCGCAGCCTCTATATCCTCGCCGCGCTCCAGCTTTCCGTAGCCGAGGAAATTGAGCAGCAACGGATTTTCCGGTTCGATCTTCAACGCGGTGCCGAGCTCGGCCTTCGCATCCTCCCAGCGGCCGGCCTGCTCCAGGCTTGCCGCCCGAAGCAAATGAAGCGTCCAGATGTCGGCCTCGCCCGGCCCCTTGGGCGACCGGGCGATGGCC
>CBFGLY010000029.1:0-9184 GCA_965649725.1 uncultured Sphingomonas sp. | reverse complement strand
CGACACGCGGATTATGATTCCGCTGCTCTAACCAGCTGAGCTACTCCGCCCCAAAAGGCGCTGCGCCATCGGCGCGCGGGCGAGCCTATAGGTGGGGAGCAAAAGGCCGTCAACAAGGGTGGGAACCGCCTTCCCCTACCCTCGTTCAAGCGGAAAGACTGGAGGCCCCGCAAGACCATGGAACCGCTGACGCCGCTCGAGACGCTGTGCCGCATCATCCTTCGCGCTCGGGAATATGAAGCCCAGGTTCCGACCGACTATGACGGCGGCGAAGCGCCGGAGAATGTCGACGACGAGGGCGAGGAAACGCTGTCCGTCCTCGACGATTCGATCAACACCAGCGTCGAGGAAGAGCTGACCAACGCGCTGGAGGATTTGGCCGACGACCAGCTCCAGGAAATCCTGGCCTTCGCGCTGGTCGGCCAGGGCACCTATGAGGCGGCCGACTGGGACGAGGCGCTGGAAGCGGCCGCCGAGGAAAATAATATCGTCGACGAGCTGATGGACATGCCGATGCTCGCGTCGGTGCTGGAATCCGGGATGGCGGCGTTCGACCTCAATTGCGACGGGATCGGCGACCTCAGCTAGCGCCCTCGGAAAGGGTAGCGGGCGACCGTCTCCCACGGACCGTCCAGATAGCGGTGCAGCGCCAGGCCGGCGATGGCCAGCGGGCGCGGCCGGAAATCCCGCTCGAGCTCAGCGATCAGCGCCCTCGCTACCTTCGAGGCGACCTTGTTCTGGATGGTGACATGGGGCCGCCAGCCTTGCGCGTCCTGTGCCGTCAGAAAGCCGTGGAAATGCTCGGCGATCTCCTCCCGGATGGCATCCAGCTCGTCGGACACGATCCGGAACGCCACCCCGCCGCCAAGGTCCATCAGGCCGGCGATGGTCGCCGCCGGACATGGACCGCCCGCCTGCAGCGCGAGCTGATGCTTGGCTTCGTCGAGGGCGGAGGGCGGCAGCGAATGGAAGAGGGTCAGATGCGCCGGCAGACGGTTTCTCTCCGGCGGGAAATGAGCGCGGCGCAATCGGTCGAGCCAGGCGAAGTCGGCGTCGCCGAACTCCGCGGTGACAATCAGCGGGTGCGCCATCAGCCCGGCCACTGGTCACGGTCGAGCTCGGGGAGAGCGGCGAACTGGCGGGCGTCGATGCTGGTCCGAAGCTCCTCTCCCTCGACCGTTACCCGGCTCCATTCGACGCGCCGCAAGGTCTCGCCAACGCCGGCGATGCCGCCCTCAGCCGCGACCAGGTAGGACAGCCGCCCGGAGGAGCAGCCGATCATCGCGTCGACCGCGCTCCCAAGGTCGGAGCCGTCGTTCGCCAACAGCTTGGCGCGGCCGAGGAGCGAGCCTGGGAACAGCGCCTCGCCGGGCGTTTCATAACTTTGCTCCTGGGCCGCCCGGGCACCCTCTTCCATGCTCGCCTTCAATCCCAGCCAGCGCCACACGCCGAACAGGTTGAGCCCGGTGAGGATGGCGTTTTGCCAAAGGAGCGGAGCGTCGCCCCTCAGCCAGCCAAGCCCGAGCCAGGCCAGCGAGCCGATGGTGAAGATGATGAAGCCGTAGCCGGTGATTCGGCTGCCGAGGTTGGATGCCGTCACCAATGCGGCCAATATTGTCGCCGCAGGAGCGAGCCAGCTGAGGATTTCGATCATGGGCGCCCAAAGCTTCAAGGGCGCGCTTTGTTCAAATCTCGACCTGGCTACCCAATTCGACGACGCGATTGGTCGGGAGCTTGAAGAACTCCATCGCGCTTTCGGCGTTGCGCAGCATCCAGGCGAACAGCTTTTCGCGCCAGATCGCCATTCCGGGCCGCGACGACGCGATCAGCGTCTGGCGGGCGAGGAAGAAGCTGGTGTCCATCATCTTGAACTGCGGACCGCATTGCTTGACCCGGCCCAGGGCGGCGGGAACGTCGATTTCCTCCATGAAGCCATAGCGCAGGATGATCCGGAAGAAGCCGGCGCCATGATCCTTCGTCTCGATCCGCCGCTCGCCCATCACGAACGGCACGTCCTCGATCCGGACGGTGAGGAGCATGACGCGCTCGTGAAGCACCTTGTTATGCTTGAGGTTGTGGAGCAGCGCGTGCGGCACGCCGGTCATCGACGTCGTCATGAACACCGCCGTGCCCGGGACACGCGTCGCGCTGGTCGCGGCGGACTTGATGAATACCTCGATCGGAAGGCTCGCCTCGGCCATGCGGTCGATCATCAGCTTCCTGCCCTTCGCCCAGGTGGTCAGCAAAGTGAAGGCGATGGCGCCGATCAGCAGCGGGAACCAGCCGCCGTCCGGCACCTTCATCAAATTGGCGCCGAAATAAAGGATGTCGATTGCGAAGAAGACGGCCAGCAGCGGCACCGACTTCCATAGCGGCCACTTCCACAGGGTGGACAGGACGACCGTGATCAGCACCCCGTCGATCAGCATCGCGCCGGTCACCGCGATGCCATAGGCCGCGGCGAGGTTCGACGAGGATCCGAAGGTGAAGACCAGCAGGATGACCATCACCATCAGCGCCCAGTTGACGACCGGAATATAGATCTGGCCGGCGGCATGCTCGCTGGTGTGGGTGATCCGAAGGCGCGGGATGAAGCCGAGCTGGATCGCCTGCTGGGTAACGGAAAAAGCGCCGGAGATGACCGCCTGGCTGGCGATGATCGTCGCCATGGTGGCCAGGATCACCAACGGCAGCCGCAGGGATTCGGGTGCGAGGAAGAAGAAGGGGTTCTGGACCGTCTCGATCGCCTCGGCCGTCGTCTGGGTCAGGAGCATCGCCCCCTGCCCGGCATAGTTTAGCAGCAGCGCCGGCATCACGAAATAGAGCCAGCTGAACTTGATCGGGCGGCGGCCGAAATGCCCCATGTCGGCATAGAGCGCCTCGGCGCCCGTCACGGCCAGGACGACGCTGCCCATGGCGAAGAAGGCGCGAAACGGTTCGGACAGATAGAATTTGAACGCGTTGAACGGGTTCAGCATCTCCAGCAGGACCGCCGGATGCTTGACGATGTGCATCCCGCCCAGGATCGCAAGAGTCACGAAATAGACCAGCATGATCGGTCCGAACAGAAGGCCGACCTTGGCCGTCCCGCGCGACTGGATGGCGAACAGGGCGACCAGGATTCCGATCGCGGTGGGAATGACATAGGGCGCGAAGCCGGCCTGCACCGTCGTCAATCCCTCGACCGCCGAAAGGACCGAGATCGCCGGCGTGATCATGCTGTCGCCGTAGAAGAGCGCCGTCGCGAACACGCCAAGCATGACGATGCCCATGGTCCACTTCTTCTTCTCGCCATCGGCCGCGGTGCGGTTGATCAACGCGAGCAGGGCAAGGCTGCCGCCCTCCCCCTTATTGTCGGCGCGCATGATGATCGTGACATATTTCAGCGCCACGATGATCAGCATCGACCAGAAGATGAGGCTGAGGACGCCGTAGATGTGGAGCGCGTCGGGCCGAAGCGTGTGATGC
This sequence comes from uncultured Sphingomonas sp., assembly GCA_965649725.1. Lineage (GTDB taxonomy): Bacteria > Pseudomonadota > Alphaproteobacteria > Sphingomonadales > Sphingomonadaceae > Sphingomicrobium. The sequence continues at coordinate 5,716 of CBFGLY010000029.1, read as the reverse complement.
CCGGCGAAGGTTTCGCGGAACGCGTAGATCGGCGAAGTGCCGATGTCGCCGAACACGATGCCGACGGCTCCGACCATGAGCTTGGCCAGCGAGCCATGGGCATGGCCGTGGGACTCAGGAACCTCTGGCGTAGAGATTTCAGCTGTGCCCGCGGCGGAAATATTCATTCGGTAACAATCCTTACGGCGCTCTTCGGGCCGGCGGGCGCCCTAGCACCGGCAAAAAGGCGCTGCAATCGCGCCAAACGGCGTCTATAGGGCCGCCAAATCCCAATTTGGAGCGAACAAACCATGCGCGTCGGAGTGCCGAAGGAAATCAAGAACCACGAATATCGCGTCGGCCTGACCCCGGCCTCAGTCGCGGAGCTCGTCGCCCACGGCCATGAGGTGTTCGTCGAGACCAAGGCGGGGACCGGAATCGACTTTTCCGATGCTGCTTACGAAAAGGTCGGCGCCAAGATCCTGCCGACCGCGGCCGACGTCTTCGCCCAAAGCGACATGATCGTGAAGGTGAAGGAGCCCCAGGCCCAGGAAATCGCGATGCTGGAGCCGCGGCACCTGCTGTTCACCTATTTGCACCTCGCGCCCGATCCGGAGCAGGCCAAGGGCCTGATGAAATCCGGCGCGACGTGCATCGCCTATGAAACGGTGACGTCCAATTCCGGCGCCCTGCCCCTGCTGAAGCCGATGAGCGAAGTCGCCGGGCGCATGTCGATCCAGGTCGGCGCCCACTATCTCGAAAAGGAACAGGGCGGCCGCGGCGTCCTCCTCGGCGGCGTGCCGGGCGTGACCCCGGCCAAGGTCGCCATCCTCGGCGGCGGCGTCGCCGGCGTGAACGCGGCCCAGATGGCGACCGGCATGCGCGCCGACGTCACCATCTACGACATCAACAACGACCGGCTGGCCGAGCTCGACATGTTCTTTTCGAGCCAGATCAAGACGGCCTTCGCCTCCAAGGCGGCGATCGCCCAGGCGGTGCAGGAAGCCGAGCTGGTGATCGGCGCGGTGCTGGTCCCCGGCGCGGCGGCGCCGAAGCTGGTAACCCGCGAGATGCTGAAGACCATGAAGCGCGGCAGCGTGCTGGTCGATATCGCCATCGACCAGGGCGGTTGCTTCGAAACGTCGCGGGCGACGACGCATGACGATCCGGTCTACGAGATCGACGGAGTCATCCATTATTGCGTGGCGAACATGCCGGGCGCGGTCGCGCGGACGTCGACCTTCGCGCTTAACAACGCCACCCTGCCCTTCGCCTTGAAGCTGGCCAACCTGGGCGCGGAAAAGGCGATGGCTGCCGATCCTCACCTGGCGGCCGGGCTCAATGTTTCGGACGGGAAAATCCGCAACCAGCCGGTGGCGGAAGCGCTGGGCCTGCCTTACGAACCCGCCTGAGGCCGCTCGATCGCCAGCAGGCCGTTCTCGACGAGCGGCCGCCAGCTGGCATCGGCGGGGGCATTGGCCAGGATCTCGCGCCACAGCCGGGCCGCTTCGGCCGGATTGCCGGAACGCGCCTCGGCAAGACCCAGGAAGAAGGGCGGCGCCGGATGACCGGGCGCAAGCTCCCCTGCTCGTTCGAAGGCGAAGCGGGCCGCCGGGCTCAGCGTCCGGCTATGGTCGGCGAGCGCGTTCCCGAGCCCGATCCACAGCTTATAGTCGCCGGGGTGCCGCTTGACCTGCGCCTCGAGCAGCCGGGCCGCATCCTCGGTCCGTCCGCGCGATGCCAGCGCGTCCGCGAAGTTCAGCCAGCTGTCGGCATAGTCGAACTGGCCGGTCAGCGCATGGCGCGCCTCGGTCAAAGGCATGGGCGGCCGACGCTCGGCCGACGCGCGAGGAACGCCTTGCAGATCAGGATGCCCTTGCAGCGCGTAGCCAGCGCAGCCGAAAGCGACAGCGGCCGCGGCGAGAGTCATCATCGGTCCGCGAAGCCTCAGCAGCCACAGCAGCGCCAGGGTCGTGACCGCCAGGAGCGCAAGCCAGAGGAAACCCATCAGCGGCGCCTCCGGAAACGATGCCGAAGCAGGAACGCCCCGACCCCCAGAAGCAGCAGCGGCGCGGCCCACAGCGGCCAGGTCATCGGCTCGACCGGCGGGCGGTAGCTGACCCACTCGCCATATCGGCCGATCAGCCAGGACCGGACCGCTTCGGGCCTCTCCCCGGCCGCGATGCGCTGGCGCACCATCGCCCGCATGTCGCCGGCAAGCTCGGCGTCGCTGTCCGCGATCGACTGGCCCTGGCAGACCAGGCAGCGAAGCTCTTCCATCAGCGCCTTGGCCGCCGCTTCCTGCCGCGGATCGGGAAGCTGCTCATTGGCGTAGCGCGCCGGCGGAAGATTGCTGTCGGCGAGGGCCGGAACCGCAAGGCACAGCAAAGCAAGCATGAGAAGCCTCACCGCGCCTTCTCCCATTCCTGGCGAATGGTGGCGAGGTCGCCCGGCTCGATCGGACCCATGTGCTGGTAGCGGATGATGCCGCGGCCATCGACGATGAACGTCTCCGGCACACCGGATGAACCCAGCGCCAGTTGGACCCGGCTCTCTGGGTCCGCCCCGATCCGCTCGAACGGATTGCCGTGGCTGGCGAGGAAGTCGGCGACATCCTCCGGCCGGTCGCGGACGGCGATGGCGTCGATGGATAGGCCTTGCGCCTTCAACTCCCCAAGCAAGGGCGCCTCGGCGATGCAGGGCACGCACCAGCTGGCGAAGACGTTGACGAGGCGCGGCTCGCCGGCAGCAAGGTCGGTGGACGATAGTCCCGCGATGCCCTCGGTCGCCGGCGCAAGAGTGAAGGCCGGCACGGGCTGACCGGTGAGGCGCGAGCGGATCTTCTCGTCGTTCGGGACCGCCAGGCGCCAGGCGAGGAAGCCGACCAGCACCAGCAGCAGCAACAAGGGGACGAAACGGACGGCGCGGCTCATTCGAACGCCTCCTCGACATGGCGCCGCTGGCGACGCTCGCGAACGAGGCGGCCGAACAGGGCGAGCGCACCGCCAAGCGCAATCAATATGCCGCCGAGCCAGATCAGGGTCACGAACGGCTTCCACCACAGGCGCAGCTGCCAACGGCCCTGCTCGTCCCGGTCGCCAAGAACGGCGTAGAGCTGCCCGTTCCAGCTCGTGTCGATCGCGGCTTCGTTGGTGGTCGTCGGGGGCTCGGCGAAGAAGCGGCTTTGCGGCCTGAGGATCGTGACGCCAGAACCGCGCGAGGCGCGAAGTTCGGCTTCGAGGGCCGTCCAATTGGCCCCGGCTGCCGGCATCACGTCGCGGAACTCGACCAGCCAGGGCCCGACTGCAATCGTCTCGCCCGGCCGCGCGGCGGCGAGTTTTTCGCGGGTGAAGGCGCTGTCGGACGCCATGCCGAGGATCGCGACCGCCACGCCCAGATGGGCAAGGGCCATCCCCCACACCGCCAGCGGCGTGCGCCGCAGCGATCGGCCCAGGAGGGGCATGACGCTGGCAGGAACGAGGCCGGTCCCGATCGCCAGCCCAAGGCGCGGAAGGAGCCCGATGCCGGGCGCCAGCAGGAAACTTGCCACCAGCGCGACCGCTCCGATCAGCAGGCCGGGCGCCAACCGCGGCAACATCAGTGCTGCATCGCGCCGCCACCTGAGCTGCGGCGCAATCATCATCAAGGCGGCGAGGACCAATGCCAGCGGACTTGCGACCGAATTGAAATAGGGCGGCCCGACCGACAATTTCTCGCCGCTCAGCGCTTCCGCGATGAGGGGATAGAGGGTGCCGACAAAGACGATGCCGAGGATCACCGAGAGAAGCAGGTTGTTCGCGACCAGCCCGCCCTCCCGGCTGACCGGATCGAACGGCGCGCCTTCCTTAACCGCGCCTATGCGCAACGCGAACAATGTTAGCGCACCCCCGATATAAAGCGTCAGCAGCGCGAGGATGAACGTGCCGCGGGTCGGGTCGACCGCGAAGGCGTGGACCGAGGTCAAAATGCCCGATCTGACCAGGAAGGTGCCGACCATCGACATGGAAAAGGCGATCAGCGCCAGCATCATCGTCCAGGCGCGGAGGCCGCCACGAGCGGCAAGGACGTTGACGCTATGGAGAAGCGCGGTTGCCGCGAGCCACGGCATCAGCGAAGCATTCTCGACCGGGTCCCAGAACCACCAGCCGCCCCAGCCAAGCTCATAATAGGCCCAATAGCTGCCGGCCGTGATGCCCAAGGTCAGCATGATCCAGGCGGCAAGCACCCACGGCCGCATCGCCCGGGCGATCGCCGGCCCGACTTCGCGCCGGATCAACCCGCCGACGGCGATGCTGAAGGCGACCGACAGGCCGACATAGCCAAGGTAAAGCGTTGGCGGATGGAAGGCGAGGCCGGGGTCCTGGAGCAGCGGGTTGAGGCCGCGCCCGTCGAGCGGCGCGGGATTCAACCGCTCGAACGGATTGGACGCGATCAGAAGGAAGGCGAAAAAGCCAAGCGCCAGAGCCGCTTGCGCCCCGAGGCTCGCACCTAATGTGCGTTCGTCGAGCCGACGCTCCAGCAATGCCAGCACGGCGCCGGCAAGGGCGAGGACCATGACCCAGAGAAGCATCGAGCCCTCATGGTTCCCCCACGCTCCGGCGAACTTGTAGATCCAGGGCTTCTGGCTGTGGCTGTTCTCGGCGACCAGCAGCACGCTCATGTCGCTGCGCAGGAAGAGCGCGATCAGCGCGGCAAAGGCGAGGACGGTCAGCAGCCCCTGCCCGATCGCCACCGCGCGAACCGTGACGATGTCGCGCCCTTGCTCCCCGCCCGCCCCCAGCGAGAGCGCCAGTTGCAAGGCTGCGAGGGCGGCGGCGAGCCACAGAGCCGCGAGACCGGCTTCGGCAATCACTTCCGAGCAGCCTCATCCGCCATTTGCGGCGGCATGTAGCGCTCGTCATGCTTGGCCAGGATATGGTCGGCGACGAACAGGCCGTTGGGGTCCAGCCGGCCCTCCGCCACGACGCCGCTCCCCTCGCGAAACAGGTCCGGCGTAATGCCGCGATACACCACTGGCGTTTCGGCCTTCATGTCGCTGACCGTGAAGCGGATGGTGAGGCCGTCGGGATCGCGCCTGAGCGAGCCTTTTTCGACCATCCCGCCAAGCCGCATCGCCTTGTCCGCGGACGCGCGGCCCGCGGCGATGTCGGACGGAGTCACGAAATAGGCAGCGCGGTCCTGGAGGCCCCACATGGCCAGAAGGACGGCGCCAACCACGGCCGCGGCGGCGAGGACGACCAGCACGAGCCGTTGATGCTTGGGCTTCACCGTCATGGCCGGCGCCTGGCCGCCTCCGCCTCAGCCTCCGCTCGGCGCATCGTGGTCCACGACCAGGCGATCAGCCCGACGACGGCAACGGCGACCAGCGCATAGGCGGCGATGACGAAGCTCCACTGGCTCATTCGGCCGCGCTCCGGCGAAGCCGCGCTTCGAGCCTTGTGCGGGCAAGCTCAGTCCGCATCCGCATCAGCGTTACCGCAGCGAACAGCGCGGTAAAGCCGATCATGGTCAGGGGTAGCGGCCACAGCAGTTCCGGGGCGATCGACGAGCCTTCCGAAATGCTGATCGACTGACCCTGGTGAAGCGTCCGCCACCACAGGACCGAATAATGGATGATCGGCAGGTTGACCGCACCGACCAGTCCGAACAGCGCCGCCATCCGCCCGTCCCCGCCCCGCTCCCTCTCGGCCGAGGCGAGCGCGATATAGCCGAGATACATGAAGAACAGGATCAGCAT
>CBFGLY010000028.1:0-9234 GCA_965649725.1 uncultured Sphingomonas sp. | reverse complement strand
TTCCACAAGCTGAAGATCGACGGCAGCTTCGTCCGCGAAGCGGGCTCGCGGCCTGAGAATGTCGCGATCATCCAGTCGATCGTGCAGCTCGCCAAGTCGTTCCGAATGTCGATCACCGCCGAGGGCGTCGAAACCGCGGAAGATTTCGAGCGCATGCGCGATCTCGGCTGCGACACCATCCAGGGATATCTGTTCGGGCGCCCGCTTGCCTACGACCGGGCCAACCAGATGGTGATGGGCATGGGCGCCAAGCGGATGGCGGGCTGACCGAAGGGTTTGGCGGCCTTGGCGGCCACAACTTCCATGCCTATGTAGCGCCCGTGAACAAGAAGGCCGACCCCACGCCCAACGGCGGCGACGATCTGGCGATCATCTATGACGCCGAATGCCCGGTGTGCACCGCTTACAGCTGCTCGGTGGAGATCGGACAGGAGAGCGCGCCCGGCGTTCGCCGCATCAATGCCCGGGACGGCGACGATGCTCTGGTCCGGCAGGCGAAGGCGGCGGGCCTCGATCTCGACGAGGGCATGGTCGTCGCTCACAACGGCAAGCTTTATCACGGCGCGGATGCGCTCAACATCATGGCCCGTCTCGCTCCCCGGCAAGGCATCGGCAATCGGCTCCACCGCCTTGCGTTCGGCAATCAGGCCTTCAGCCGCCTCGTCTATCCCGTGCTTCGTGCCGGCCGGAACACATTGCTGAAAATCCTGGGTCGAACAAAGATCCGGGACATTGACAGGAAGTCCGCTCCCAACCACTAGTCCACTCGGGGACAAAAGGGGGTCCGCGGGTGAGCAAGCAGTCGGTCAAGCGCTTCCTGGCGCTCTATTTCCTCGTCTTCTTCGGCGCCATTTTCCTTCGTATCGACTATTTCCCGTTCAGCTGGGTGCCGATGTACGGCTACCACGTCGCCGGCGAGAGCGTCACCGTCGGGATCGGCGACAAGTCCGAACGGGAGCGCGGATTCCCGGCGCAGCGCGCCAATGGCGAGCGGCTCTTCATCTCGGCCGACGACCTCAACGTTCCCAATGCCAATTTCCGGCGTCTCTACCATCAGCGGGCGTTCAATAATGGACCGCCGCAGGACGATCGCGAGCGCGCCGCCCTGATCGCCTTCAACCGCTGGTGGTATGAAACGCTGGTCGGGCCCGACCCGCGGCTCGATCGGCGCTACCATTTGCAGCTTCTGGACAGCGTCAACCGCACGTTCGGCTATCGCCCGGGCGACCCGCAGCGGATCGTCCGCCTTGAGGCGCCTCTGCTGTTCGCGACCTTCGACCGCGATTCCGTGGCGAGCGGCGACTTGTCCAAACCGTTCGTCGAGCGCCGCACCGCAATCATCACCGAACGGGGCGGCATGCTGCGCAAGGGCGACAAACTTGTCCCCATGAAGATCGGCCGCGAAAGGGAAGTCATTGAATAGCCCCGCCAAAACCCGCCGGTCCTGGGTCGACTGGTTCTTTTTCGACTGGCACCCGGCCGAGGCGCTCGGCGCCGTTCGCTTCTATTTCGGGCTCGGACTGGCCCTCTATCTCTACTACCAGTTCGACCAGAATCTGAAGATCGACGCCTTCGGGGCGCATTTCGCCTTCACCCGGCCGATCTGGTACTTCGGCCTGCTCGGCATCGACACCAACATCCCGTGGATCAGCTTCGCGGTCATGCCGCTGCTGCTCATCGCCTGCCTGTTCTTCGCGCTCGGCAAATGGACCAAGCCGGCGATCATCGCGATCATCATCGGCATCTTCTACATGAAGGGCGTCCGCGACAGTTTTTCCGGCGACGTCCACCACCGCGAAATCCCGATCTTTGCCATCCTCATCCTGTTCCTCTTTTCCAAGTGCGACCGGATGTTCGGGATCGATGCGCGCAAGAAAGGCTACGCACCGATCGAGGATTGGGAGGCGAGTTGGCCGCTTCGGGCGATGCAAATCTACATCGCACTCTTCTATTTCTGGGCCTTGATGGCCAAGGTCCGCCTATCCGGCCTCGACTGGTTCACCGGCGGCGGACGGATCCAGGAGGTGCTGATCAGCCGGGCCTTGCGCGACGGTTTCACGACCACGGGCGAAGTGGTCAACCTGTCCCTCGGTTGGGAATTGGCTCAGCAGCCGCAGCTCATCTGGTTCTTCGGAGCCTGCGTCTTCCTGTTCGAACTATTCTTCCCGCTGATCCTGTTCGTCCGCGACTGGCGGTTGAAGCTGATTGCGCTGCTCGGCGCCACCACCTTCCACCTGGCCAATTATTTCCTGATGAACGTCCAGTTCTTCCTTTATCCCTTCGTGTTCGTGACCTTCTTCAACATGGCGGAATTCCACCGCTGGCTGATGGGGAAAATCCGGTTGCGGAGAAGGTCGGTGGCGAACGCCTAGCCTGCCGGGTTCATTCGGAGGAAAGCGCCTCGCGCACCGCCTCCTCGAGAACCGCGGCACGGAATGGCTTGGCCAAGATCTCGGCATCGGGGGCTGCCTTGCGAATGGCGTCGGTCTCGCTGTAGCCCGAAACGAACAGCAGGCGCTGGCCTGGCTTGGTTGCCAATATATGGGCCGCCACCTCCGCGCCCGACAGGCCGGGCATCAGGAAATCGAGGATTACAAGGTCCGGCTCGGATTCGCCGAAGCGCTCGATTCCCTCCTGGCCGCCGGAAGCCTCGGCAACCTGGTGCCCGAACTCCTCGAGGCTTGAGACGATGAAGTTTCGAACTTCGTCATCGTCGTCGATGACCAATATCCTCGCGGCGCCGCGCTTCTTGTCCGGACTCGCCCCTGCCTTGCCTTCGTTCGCCGGAATTTCATTTTCCCTGCGCGCGCTTCGAAAGAAGAGCTTGACCGTCGTCCCCTTGCCCGGTTCGCTTTCGACGCGCGCTGTGCCGCCCGACTGGCGTGCCATTCCATAGACCATCGACAGGCCGAGGCCGGTGCCCTTCCCGACCTCCTTGGTCGTGAAAAAGGGTTCGAAGGCCCGGTTGGCAACATCGGCCTCCATCCCGCAGCCGGTATCGCTGATCGACAGTTCGACATAGTTGCCGGGTTCCAGCTCACTATCCTCGCTGATGCGCCGCCGCTTGCTGCTGATCGTGAGCGTGCCCCCGTCGGGCATGGCGTCGCGCGCGTTGATCGCCAGGTTGAGCACGGCGACTTCAAGCTGCGTCGGATCGGCCATCACCGGCACCAGGTGCGGGTCCAGGTCGAATTTCTTGTCGATGCCAGGGCCCAGCACGTTGCGAAGCAGCGGACGCATCTCCTCGATCAAGGGCGCGACATAGGTCGGCCGGACCTCCAGCCGCTGGACCCTGCTGAACGCCAGCAACTGGCCGGTCAGCCGGGCGCCGCGCTCGGCCGCCGCAAGCGCATTGTTGGCGTATTTCAGCAGTTTCTCGTCGCCGACCCGCTTCGCGATGAGGTCGAGGCCGCCGACTACGACGGTCAGCAGATTGTTGAAGTCATGGGCGATGCCGCCGGTCAGTTGGCCGAGCGCCTCCATCTTCTGGCTCTGGCGAAGCTGGTCCTGCGCAGCCTTGAGCTCGGTGATGTCCCGAGCCTCGAACAGCAGATAGGCGATCTCCTCGCTGCCGGTCCGGATCGGCTGGATCGACACGTCCAGCACCGAGGTTGGCGAGCCTTCCCGCTCCATCAGTACCTCGTTCCGGAACAGCTCGCCCCCAGCCGCCTTGGCCACCCCTTGCTTGAGCGATTCGACATGCTGCGGATAGTTTTTGACCGTGGGCGCCTCCCACAGCTTCAGGCCGACCGCACCGCGTGGATTCTTGTCCCGCCAGCTGGCCGGGGTCTTGTTGACCTCCACCACCGTCCCGTCGGGCTTCAGAAGGACGACGATCTCCATCACCGTGTCGAAGATCGCGCGGAACCTTGCCTCGCTTTCGCTCAGCTCCGCCGTGCGTTCCGCCACCAGCGTGACCAGGCTCTGCTCGGCCTCCTTCTGGACCGTGACGTCGGTCGCGACCCCGATGAAGCCGATCAGCTCCCCGTCCGGCCCGAAGCGAGGCTGCGACACCGACCGCATCCAGCGATATTCGCCGTCGCTCCGCCGATAGCGGCCCTCCAGGGTGAACAGCTGCAAGCTCGCCTCGCCCGCAATGCTTTCCGCGACGATGCGATCGCAATCGTCCGGATGGATCGCTTCGCGCCAATCGAACCTGCACGATTCCTCTTCGCTGAGACCGAGGAACTCCGCATAGGCATCGTTGACGAAATCCCGGCTCCGGTCGAGCCGGCTGACCCACATCAGCGCCGGCGCCGAATCCGCGATTCTCCGGAACCGGCCCTCGCTTTCGCGCAGGGAACGCTCCGCGATCCGCTGTTCCGTGACGTCCTGGACAAGGACGACGATTCCCTCGACCTCGCCGGAGGCCGAGCGCTGCGGCACATATTCGGTCTGGATGGCAAGCCGGCCGCGCGTCTGATGGTCGAATTCCGAGGCGAACCATTGTTGCTCCCCGGCCAGAGCCGCGGCGACCATGGGCTTGCGGATCCGATAGGCGTCCTCGCCGAGCACCTCGGCCATGGTGCGGCCCAATATTTCCGAGCGCGGCCGCTCGAACCAGTCGGCCAAGGCCTTGTTGAGGAACAAGTAGCGCTGATCGCGATCGAGATAGGCGATCAGGATGGGAAGCGCGTCGGAAATGGCGAGCATTCGACGGAAGTCGATTCCGCCCGCCGCGCGGCCGGCCGGAACGGAAACCTTGCTACCGACGCTGGCCACGCTGCGCCCCCATGCTACTTCGCTGGACGGATGCTGCGCCTATTCTTCGCCGGAGTCACGCCCGCCGCCTCTCGCGCTAGTCGAAATGGAGCCGCCGGTAGCGTCCGCGAAAATAGAGAAGCGGATCGAGGGACGGCTCGAACGTCGCCTTCATCACTTCGCCGACCAGGATGAAATGGTCGCCTCCCTCGTGGACGGCATGGCGCCGGCATTCGAACACTGACAGCGAATCGAGCAGGATCGGCGCGCCATGCTCGCCCTCGCTCCAATCGGTGCATCCGAACCTGTCCTCGACCCGGGTCGAAAAGGTGATCGAGGCGGGCTGCTGCCCGGTCTGGAGGACGTTGACCGCGAAATGGTCCGCCGCCGATAGCGCCGCGGCGCTGGCCGCGGCCTTGGCCACGCACACCAGCAGCAGCGGCGGATCGAGGCTGAGCGAGGTGAAGCTGTTGGCGGTGAGGCCGATCGGCCGCCCGTCCGCGTCGATGCAGGTGACAACGGTCACGCCCGTCGCGAAACAACCGAGCGCGTCGCGGAGGGTTCGGGGGTCCGAGCCCGTTCGATACTCGCGGCTGTGCTGCGTCTCGTTCACATAGTCGCCATAGCGGCCCCTCGCCGCCTCTGTCACGCGGGCAGCTTCGCCAGGTCGGCCGGCGAAAGACGCTCCAGCTCCGCCGCGACCTCATCGAGCGAATCCGAAACGAAGTAGAGCGGCTGATAGACGTCGTTCCGATAGGGCGTGGCGGCTGCATCGCGCACGGTGAAGCGGGGACGCGGGACATCCGCTTCCAGCGCGAAATGCGCTTCCCCAAAGCTCGATGCCAGGCCCGCGCCGAGGATTTTCACCTCGCCGCCCTCGCGAGCCAGCCCGAACTCGACGGTGTGCCAGTAGAGGCGCGAGATGACTTCGCCATGGCCGTCGGCGATCGCCCGAACGCCAAGCGTTCCAAGCGCCTCCATCAGCCGCGCGATCTCCGGGTCCCCCAGCATCGGGACGTGGCCGAAAATGTCGTGGAAACAGTCGGGCTCTTTCAAATAGTCGAGGCTGTCGGCGCCGCGGATGAAGTTGCCGATCGGAAACCGGCGGTCGGCGAGCATCGCGAAGAAGGCTTCGTCGGGCACGATTCCGGCGACCGACACCAGCCGCCAGCCGGTCAGCCCTTCGAGCCGGTCGCTCAACCGCTCAAGTTCGGGGATTCCCGGCTGGTCCAGGCCCAGCTTGGCGATCCCGCGAAGGAAGGGCGCCACGATCCGGTCGCCGAGATAGGGAAGCTGGCGGGCGAACAGGCGGTCCCACACCCCATGTTCTTCCGGCCCGAAGCGGTCCCACCGCTGCGGAACCAGATAGGCCTTCCAGTCGCGATCGGCGGCCGGTGGCTTCTCCATCTCTTTGTCGGTCTCTCGAAACATCAACTGGCTCCTGACGGGCAATAAAAAACCCCGCCGAAGCGAGGCTTGGCGGGGCGGTGGTCCTGGTGCCGAAGGCGGACAGCCTCAGCCGGTCTCCACCGCGTTTCGATAATAGCGGACGGCCGCCGACGCGATCGTCGGGCGAGCAAAGGAAAAGGCGTCTGCTGCGAACATGGTGTCATCATATCGGCCCATCCGCCTGAACGGAAGATGGCCGGTAATCTAATGTCAAAAACTTCGTGGTTTTCATCGCGCGGGCGCCTGCTACACAAATGGGCAAATGCGAGGGGGAAATCAGTGGATCGAGTGGAATCTGCGGCTACGGCCGGAGTGAGCGGTACCGACGGCGCGGCAGTGGGCGCACAAGCCGGAACGGAAGAGCGCGGCACGATTGTTCGGTTGCTTCTCGCCAGCGGGCTCATGCTGTTCCTGGAGCTGGCGCTGATCCGCTGGCTGGGCGCCAACGTCGTCCATCTGTCCTATTTCTCCAACTTCGTGCTGCTCGGTTCCTTCCTCGGCATCGGCGCGGGCTTCCTCATCAGCCGCAAGAGCTGGAGCCTGTTCCCCGCCTGCCTGCCGTTGCTGACCGTGCTCCTGATCGGTGTGCTGTCCTATCCGGTCACCATCCAGCGCAGCGGTGCCGAGCTCATCTATTTCACGTCCCTGGAGGTGAAGGGACCGCCGGCGTGGCTGGCGCTGCCGATCGTCTTCTCGCTGGTCGCGCTGATCCTGGCGGGGCCCGCCGAAATTGTCGGCCGCTGCTTTGCCAAATTGCCGCCTCTGACGGCCTATCGGTTCGACCTGATCGGATCGCTGCTCGGAATCATCGCCTTTTCGGTGCTCAGCTTCTTGCGCGCACCGTCGGTGGCCTGGGGCGTCATTGCCTGCGTCCTGTTCCTCCTCCTGTCGGGCAAGTCCCGGCGAGTGATCACCTTCGTCTATTCCGCGGTGATCGTCGGCCTCCTCACTGCCGAAACGCTGACGCCCGGCGTCAGCTGGTCGCCCTATTACAAGGTCGCCGTCCACGAGGTGGGCCAGCCCGGCAGCAGGCTGCTTCAGATCGACGCCAACGGCGTCCCACACCAGCTGATGGCGCCTGCACAGTGGAAGCTTCAGCAGGGCGAGCGAATCTATGAAACGCCCTATTTGCGTCTGCCCAACAACGAGCTGGGCGACGTGCTGATCGTCGGCGCCGGATCGGGGTCCGACGTCGCAATCACCCTCCTGAAGGGCGCTCGCCGGGTCGACGCGGTGGATATCGACCCGCGCATCCTGCAGATCGGCCGCCAGCGGAATCCCGACCAACCTTATTCCGATCCGAGGGTCACCACTCACACGAACGATGGCCGCGCGTTCCTCCAGTCCACCGACCGGAAGTACGACCTGATCCTGTTCGCATTGCCCGACTCGCTGACGCTGGTCAGCGGCGCGTCGCAGATCCGGCTCGAATCCTTCCTCTTCACCGAAGAGGCGCTTCAATCCGTTCGCGAGCATCTGAAGCCCAATGGCGCCTTCGCCATGTATAATTATTATCGCGAGAACTGGCTGATCGATCGCCTTGCCGGCACCGTCGCCAAGGCGTTCGGCCATGCGCCGTGCGTCGATACGTTCGAGCAGGCCCAGGCAGTGGTCAGCATCGCCCTGAACCCCGCCAACCAGAGCTGCCAGACGGCCTGGAGCCCCTCTGGCGAACTGGTTCCGCCGGCAACCGACAATGCGCCCTTCCTCTATTTCAAGGGAGGCGAGTTCCCGCCGCTCTATCTCGTGACGCTGTTCGGCATTCTGCTGACCTCGCTGATCGCGGTACGCGCGCTTGGCGGTCCGTTCGGGCAGATGCGGCCCTACGCCGACCTCTTCTTCATGGGGGCGGCCTTCCTGCTGCTCGAGACCAAGAATGTCGCGACCTTCGCGCTGCTGTTCGGGACGACCTGGTTCGTCAACGCGCTGGTCTTCGGCGGAATCCTGATCGTGGTGCTTGCTGCCGTCGAGACGACCCGTCGGGTGAAGACCCCGCCGCTGCCGATCATCTTCGCCGGAATCGCGGCCTCGCTCGCGCTGGCCTGGATCGTCCGGCCGGAATGGCTGCTTCCCTTGCCCTTCTGGCCGCGCTTGCTCGCTGCGACCTTGCTGGCCTTCCTGCCCATCTTCCTGGCCAATATCGCCTTCGCCAAGCGCTTCCAGCAGTCCTCGGACTCGCAGGAGGCGTTCGCGGTCAACCTGATCGGCGCGATGGTCGGCGGGTGCCTGGAATATGCGGCGCTGATTACCGGCTACAACAATCTGCTGCTTCTGACCGGCGCGCTCTACCTTGTCGCATTCCTGCTGCTGCCACGAGGAGCGGCGCGAACCGCCTAGGCCGGTTGTTCCGCGAGCCTGCCGATCGCGTCGGCCAATTGCCGGTCGCGGTCGGTCACGCCGCCGCTGTCATGAGTGGTGAGCCGGAAGTCGACGCGATTCCAGACGCTCGTGAACTCGGGGTGGTGATCGACCTTCTCGGCGTGCATGGCGACGCGCGTCAGGAAGGCGAACGCCTCTGAAAAATCCTTGAAGCGGAAACTCCGCTCCAGCGCCTTGCCGTCCGCGCTGATCGTCCAGCCATTGGGGATGTCCATGCCGACGCCCTACGCCTTGCAATGCGTGGCTGCCAAGCGCAGATGGGCCGCGAAAAGGAGACAAAGTCATGGCCACCGCCGCCCCTTCCATCGAGCTCGGCCCGCTGGGCCTGGAGAATCCGATGGGCACCGACGGCTTTGAGTTCGTCGAATATGCAGCTCCGGATCCCGAGCTTCTGCGTTCGCTGTTCGCCAAAATGGGCTTTCCCGCGGTTGCCAAACACAAGCGCAAGAACGTCACGCTTCACCGCCAGGGCGACATCAATTTCATCATCAATGCTGAAGCCAACAGCTTCGCCGAGCAATTCGCTCGCGACCACGGTCCCTGCGCCTGCGCAATGGCCTTCCGGGTCAAGGACGCCAAGGCCGCGCACGCCCGCGCGCTCGACCTCGGCGCGACCGACGTAAAAAGCGACGTCGCCGAGGGCGAGCTCGACATTCCGGCGATCGAAGGCATCGGCGGATCGCGCCTCTATTTCGTCGACCGTTA
>CBFGLY010000027.1:0-9425 GCA_965649725.1 uncultured Sphingomonas sp. | reverse complement strand
CGCCTCGCCGAACTCGGCATCACCCTTCCCGAAGCCGCCGCCCCGGTGGCGAGCTACGTCCCCTATGTCGAGGCCAACGGCCTGCTTCATGTCTCGGGACAGATCAGCTTCGCGGAAGACGGCAGCCTGATCACCGGACGCCTGGGCGAGAATATGGACCTGGAGGCCGGGCAGGCCGCCGCGCGCCGCTGCGGCATCATGCTGCTCGCCCAGCTGCGCAATGCGCTCGGCTCGCTCGACCGGGTGGAGCGGATTGTCAAGCTCGGCGTGTTCGTCAATTCGGCCGGAAGCTTCACCGACCAGCCCAAGGTCGCCAATGGCGCGTCGGAGCTGATGCAGGACGTGTTCGGCGAAGCAGGGCGCCACGCGCGCTCCGCCGTCGGCGTCCCGGTCCTTCCGCTGGGTGTCGCGGTCGAGGTGGATGCGGTCGTCAAGATCCGCGACTGACCCGCTCGATCCCGGTCCGAAGGGGTTCGCGCATCGCGGGCTTCACGGGCTGGGCATCCCTGAAAACAGCATGGCCGCGTTCCATGCCGCGCTTCATATGGGCGCGGGGATCGAATGCGATGTCCGCCTGTCGGCCGACGGCGAGGTGGTCGTGTTCCACGACCATGATTTGCGGCGGCTGTGCGCCTCGGCGCTGACGGTCGAATCGACGTCAGCCAATGTCCTCGCTGCCCAGCGCTTGTATGATTCGGGCGAGCATATCCCGACGCTTGGCCAACTGCTCGAACTCGTGGCCGGCCGGGTGCCGATCCTCGTCGAGCTGAAGTGCCGGGGCGGCAATGCATCGCATCTGTCTGCAGCCGTGGCGGACAGGCTGGTTGGTTATGATGGCCCGGCCGGCGTGATGAGCTTCGAGCCGAAGGCAATCCGCTGGTTCGCCCGCCATCGGCCGCGCATGCGCCGCGGACTGGTGATCTCGGAGCGCGCCTCGGCGTTCGACCGGTGGCGCGGCATCAGGCTGGCCAGGCCGATCTTCATCGCCGTCGATCGTGCCGCGCTTGATCGGCCCTGGGTTGCCAAGGCCCGGCTGAAGCATTGGCTCTACAGCTGGACGATCCGGACCTCGGCGGAGCGCGAGACAGCTGAAATTCACGCCGACGCGCTTATCTGGGAAGGCGATGGCCGACCGCGAAGCTGACATCGTTGCCCGGATCGCCGGCGGAGTTTCGATGCTTCCGGCGGCTGAGTGGAATGCGCTTGCGGGCGGAGACGATCCGTTCCTCGGCCACGCCTTCCTGTCGTTGCTGGAAACGTCGGGGAGCGTCGGCGAAGGTACGGGTTGGACGCCGCTTCCTGTCCTCGTGGAGCGAGTGGGCCGAACCACGGCAGCCGCGCCCGCCTATTTGAAGACGCATAGCCAGGGTGAATATATCTTCGATCACGGCTGGGCCGAGGCTTGGGAGCGGGCGGGCGGTTCCTACTATCCCAAGCTGCAGGTCGCGGTGCCGTTCACGCCCTGCCCGGGGCGCCGCCTGCTTGGCGAGGACCGCAACGCGCTTCTCGCCGCACTCGAAACGGTAGCGGTGCAGAACGGCCTGTCCTCCGCTCACATCAATTTCCTGACCGAAGAGGAAGCGGGATTGGCGGAGGGCCGCGGCTGGCTGGAGCGGCACGGCATCCAATATCATTGGCTCAACCGCGGCTATGCCACCTTCGACGATTTCCTCGCCGCGCTGTCGAGCCGGAAGCGCAAGGCGATCCGCAAGGAGCGCGCCGCGACCTGCGCAGCCATCGAAATATTGACCCTGCGCGGCGGGGAGATTGAACCTTTTCACTGGGATGCGATGTGGCTTTTCTACCAGCACACCGGGGCGCGAAAATGGGGCCGGCCCTATCTCTCGCGAGATTTTTTCAGGCAGGTCGGCGCGGCGATGGGCGATTCGGCGCTAATGTTCCTTGCGCTGCGGGACGGAGAGCCGATTGCCGGAGCGCTCAACTTCGTCGGCAACGACATTCTCTACGGCCGCTATTGGGGCGCCACCGAGGAAGTGCCCTTCCTCCATTTCGAGCTCAGCTATTACCGCGCCATCGAATGGGCGATCGATCATAAGCTCGCCTGCGTCCAGGCAGGGGCGCAGGGCGAGCATAAGCTGGCCCGCGGTTATGAGCCCGTCCTGACCCGCTCGGTCCATTTCATTCCCGACCGGGGATTCCGCGACGCGATTTCCCGCTACCTGATCGGCGAACGGCAGGCTGTGCAGCAGGAGTTCGATTGGGCCAGCGCCGCCTTGCCCTATCGCTCCTCGGCTTCGGAGTAGAGCTTTACCGAACGGCCCGACGCGTCGGCCTTGCCGCGATACATTCCGGCGGTGTTGAACGAAGTCACCATGTCCCCTTTGGGCGTCACCACGATCACTCCGCCGTCGCCGCCGAGCGCCTTGACCTCGGCCATGACATTATCGGCGGCGGCCTGGGTCGAGGTTCCGTCCAGGCGCATCCGCGCGCAGATTTCATGGGCCACGCCGACCCGGATGAAATATTCGCCCCAGCCCGTTCCCGAAACCGCGCAGCCGCGGTCGTCGGCATAGGTGCCGGCGCCGATGATCGGGCTGTCGCCGATCCGGCCCCACCTTTTGCCCGTCATTCCGCCGGTGGAGGTTGCGGCCGCAACATGGCCCTGCTTGTCGAGCGCGACCGCTCCCACCGTTCCGAACTTATATTCGATGTCGAGCGCGCTGACCTTCTTCGACTTGAACAGGTCCAGCTGACGCCGGCGTTCCGGGGTCGCGAAATATTCCGGCGGCACCTGTTCCAGGCCCTGCTGCCTGGAGAATTCATTGGCGCCCTCGCGGCTCAGGAAGACATGCTCGCTCTTTTCCATCACCGCCCGGGCCAGGCTGATCGGATTCTTCGTCGTCGTCACTCCGGTGACGGCTCCGGCGGCGCGAGTCCGGCCGTCCATGATCGACGCGTCCATTTCATTATGGCCGTCATAGGTGAAGACGGAGCCGCGGCCGGCGTTGAAATTGGGATCGTCCTCGAGAATCCTGACCGATGCCTCGACCGCGTCGAGCGCGCTCCCGCCGGACGACAGGATCTTCGAGCCCGCCTCCAGCGCCCGGTCGAGCGAGGCCCGGATTTCCTTCTCCTTGGCGGCCGGCATGTTGGCCTTCATGATCGTCCCGGCCCCGCCGTGAATGACGAGTTTCCAGTTGGAATCCTGCTGCGCGTGCGCGGCGCTCGACATCAATAAAACTCCCAACATCAACAACATGCGCATCGAACGTCTCCCCTCAACGCGTCGTACCCGCGCCACGGCACGACAGGCTGCGGCGGTTCCTAGCCAATCGATCGAAGCAATTCCAGTTGACGCTCGTTCAGCCTGATATTAATATGATATCAATTAAAGGGAGGCAAATATGGTTGAGTCCAATGTCGTCGCGCTGACCAGCAGCCGCGAACGGCCCGCATCCACCGCCAGCGGCTACGCAATGCTGCTGGTTCTTCTGTTGGCAATCGCCGTCCAGATCTTCGGCATCGCTCAGCTTGCGAACGATAATCCGACGCCATTGGCGCTTGTCGCGGTGATCGCGGCGCCGGTCGTACTGCTGTTCGTCGCCTGCGGCTTCTACATGCTGCAACCGAACCAGGCCGCGGCGATCACCCTGTTCGGGGACTATAAGGGAA
The DNA here is from genome assembly GCA_965649725.1 of uncultured Sphingomonas sp. Classification (GTDB taxonomy): domain Bacteria; phylum Pseudomonadota; class Alphaproteobacteria; order Sphingomonadales; family Sphingomonadaceae; genus Sphingomicrobium. The sequence continues at coordinate 5,792 of CBFGLY010000027.1, read as the reverse complement.
CCGACCGTACGACCGGCCTTCGCTGGGTCCTGCCCTGGCTGATGCGCAAGAAGGTATCGGTCCGCGCCAACAATTTCATTTCCGACAAGATCAAGGTCAACGACCTGCGCGGCAACCCGATCGAGATGGCGGCGCAGATCGTGTGGCGCGTGGTCGACACGGCGCAGGCGCTGTTCGATGTCGACGATTACAAGGAATTCGTCCGCGTCCAGGTGGAGGCAGCGATCCGCACCATCGGCTCGCGCTATCCTTACGACGATTTCGAGCATCTCGAGGTCACGCTTCGCGGCAATCATGACGAGGTGGGTGCCGAGCTTCGCAAGGAGCTGATCGCGCGCCTCGCCGTCGCCGGCATCACCATCGACGAATGCGGCTTCACCCACCTTGCTTATGCGACCGAAATCGCCGGGGCGATGCTCCGCCGCCAGCAGGCGCAGGCGGTGGTTGCCGCTCGCCAGACGTTGGTTCACGGCGCGGTAGGGATGGTCGAGATGGCGCTCGAGCAATTGAGCGAGAAGAATGTGGTCGAGCTCGACGACGAGCGGCGCGCGGCGATGGTGTCGAACCTGATGGTCGTCCTGTGCGGCGAACGCGACACGCAGCCCGTGGTCAACACCGGCACGCTCTACCAATAGACGGCATTCGGTGGTCGGCGAGCGCAAATCCTACCCGCTACGGGTCGACCCCGCTCTCTGGGCGGCGGTCGAGCGCTGCGCCGCCGCCGACCTTCGATCGGTCAACGCGGAGGTGGAATGCCTTATTCGGGAAGCCCTGAAGGCGAGGGGCGTCAAGCTCGGCGATCCCAAGCCGGCGCGTCGCGGGCGCCCGCCAAAGGAGAAGAAGGATGAATGACCGGCCGGAATGGTTCGCGGCGAAGCGCTACGGCTATGGCGCGGGGCTGCCGATTGCCTGGCAAGGCTGGGCGGTGTTCGCCGCTTATGTCCTGCTGCTCTATCTGGCCACGCAATGGCTTGAGCCGCCGACGATCGGATTTTGGAGCGCGGTCGTGCTTCTGACGGGACTGTTCGTCTGGATCACCTTCCTCACCACCAAGGGCGGCTGGCGCTGGCGTTGGGGCGATCCCGACTAGCTCCTTTGGCCCGGCGCCTTGTGCTCGGGGCCGAGCGCGTCGTCGATCAGCCGCGCGAGGCGAATGCCGCCTTCCGCCACGTCCGTCCGGACCTCGGGGATCAGCTCACGGACCTGCGCCTCGGTCAGGGTTGGGCGCTCGACGGGCCCGGCGCCGCAGGGATCTCCGACCAATGTCTTGTATGCCAGGTCCCGCGCCTTGCCCCACATCTCCCGGCTCCAGTCCTCGACGGTGCCCGACGCGATCCGCGTCCTTTCCTCGGCTGGGACCTGGGCAAGAATGGCAGACGGCCCTGACGGCGGCGTGGAGATGGCGCGCTCGGCCAGCCAGCCGTCCCAGATGCTGTGGAGGTTCGCCCGGCCGCCAACGATGCCGTAGTTCGCCGCCACCCGGTTTCCGCCCAAATCCTTGTGGTCGCCTGCATGCATCGGCTGGTGAAGGTCGCCCATGAAATGGACCAGCAGCGCCAGCGCCATCAGCCGCTCGCGCGTCGGGACCTTGGGATCGGCCAGCAGCCGCGCGTTGCGCTCGATCTGGGCCGAGACGCAATTGCCGTCCTTGCAGGCCGATTTCAGGTCGAACGGCTTGCAGACGTCCACATTCTGGTAGTGCCAGCTGTAAACATAGGCGAAGCGGTCGCCGAGCGGCTTGATGCAATCGGCCCACACGCTCGCCTGCTCGATCGTCCGGACCGGGCAGTCCGGCGTTTCCAGCAGCCGCCCTTGCCGAAGCAGCGCCGCGACCTGCCGCCGGCTATCCGGCCGCATCTGCTCCCAGGCGATGCGGGCGACGCTTTCATGCCCATATTCCCAATAGGCCTGCGCCGGGCTGGCGGCAGCGAACAGGGCGAGCAAGCCCAGCAGAATGGCGGCGATTCGATTCGGCATGCGGAATGGCTTAGCGGCGCTCCGGAACCGCAGCTAGTTCGCCGGAGCCCGCCTTGCCTGCCGACCGCGACCGATCAGCTGTTGAAGATCGGCTTGATGCCGCCTCCGCCATTCTCGATGATCGGGTCGTACGGATTGACCGGCTCGCCCACCTTGGTCACGAAATTGAGCTGATAGCGAAGGTCGACCGAGTTGCCATAGTTCCAGTCGATGACCACCAGGTCGTCATCGTCGCACGATTCAACCATGATCTGGTCGGAGGTGATCGAGGATGGGCAGGGATCGGCCGTGCCGTCCTTGCAGAAGAAAGGCGCTTCGGCATCGAACCGGACGTCCAGCCCGTTCGAATCCAGGCTGAACTCGAGCCGGTAGCCCATGCCCTTGGGCAGCTTCACCTTGCCGCCGTTCGCATGGCCGGCCGTCTTGATATTATGCGACCAGTCGATCTTTCCGTTCTGGCCAGGGTTCGCGATGACCTCCACCTTCACTTTGTCCAGGGGCGGCATTTTCGCGATCTGAAGCTCTTGCGACTGATTGAACATCTTGCTCTCCTCTTTCTTGCTTCGTCCTCACATCCTTGCACGGTTGTAGATCGACTGGCGGTAACCCATCGACGCCAGCTTCGACGCAATCCGGTTGCCTTCTTCCCGAGCGCCCGTCCCGCGAAGCATTTCGCCGCGCTGGGCCATTTGGGCCGGCGTTTCGGCCAGGTTCCGCGGCCAGGCGGCAAGCGCCGTCTTCCAAGTTGCAATGGCACTCGCCCGATCGCCGCTGCGCCAGGCGATGTCGCCGACCAGCTTGTAGGCGAGCGGCAGGTCGAACGGGTCTTTGATGGCCTTGCCGCTTTGTTCGACCCGGACGGATTCGACGGCCTGACTGGCCAGCGCTCGTGCCTCGGCCGGTGAGCCCGCCATGACGGCCAGCTCCGCGCGTATGCCGAGGCACCGCCGCTTGTTTTCGACCCAGGATGTCACCCTTGGATCCCGCGCGACCAGCTGTTCCGCGAGATCGCAACCGCGCTGCGAGGATTGCATCGCTTCACTCAACCGGTTTGCACGGATCAGAAGAAGCGTTCGGTTGATCTCCGTGCTAGCGCTGCGCCCCATCCAGTCGGCGTTGGTCGGTTCCAGCGCCACCAGTTTTTTACCGATCTCGACCGCCTTGGAAGCGACGTCGAGCCCCTCCTTCGTCTGCCCCTGCTGGAACAGCAAGCGGCCAAGCGCCATGTTCGCGACCATCGCCTTCTGCCTAAGGTCGGCGTCGGGCCGGGGCTGCGCCAGATAAGGCGCCAACAACGACAATTGCCGCTGCCGCTGGGCAATAGCCTCGTCGAGCTTGCCGGCGCGCTCGAGCGAATCCGCGAGATATGCGATCGCGGTCGACAAGAGCTTTTGATACTCCATATTCGAAGGCTCGGATGCCAGAAGCCGTTCGGTCGCCAGCACGGACGCGCGGAAGGTTTGCGCAGACTCCAGATAATGGGCCTGCTCCTGCTCCACGATTCCCAAATTGCTCGCTGCGTACACGCCTTCCAGCTGCCACTTGGGATTGTCGGGGTCGGTGGCGATCATCCTCTCGGCAAGCCGCCGATATTCTCGAAATTGCGCCGCTGCATCCTGGATGTGGCCGCGCTCCATCGCGATCGAGCCGACCCAGTAGACGCTCTGCGCATGATCGAACATTCGCTGCGGGTCGTCGGGAAAGCGGCGCAAGGCTTCCGCCGTTCCCGCAAGCGCCTCGCGGTAGCGGCGCAAAGCGCCGTCCATATCGCCTCGCGCTGCCGCGATTTCTCCCATCAGGGTGAGCGCCTTCGACCGCTGCGACAAGGCCTCGTCCGACAGGTCGGATTTGTCCTGCCCTTCGTAGTAGGACAGCGCCTTCGCGCCCACGACATCGAGCACGTCTAGGCGTCCGACCGGCTCCAGTCGCTTGCGGAGGTCTCCCAACATGAAGCCGATCAGTCCGTCGGCCTCCCGCCGCTGGTCGCGCGCTTCGTCCCGGGCCTGGATCGCCGTATAGGCAAGGGCACTGGTGAACAGCATTCCGGCGAGCGAGGCGGCCGTGATGATGGTCATCCGGCGATGGCGCCGATGTGCCTCGCGCTGGGCGAGTTCGTCGAGACCCACGCCGAGCATTCCCGCCGCGGTCTTGAGCAGGCCCATGTAGCGGCCGTCGCCCTCGTCGCGAAGGTCGGCGGCCAGCGGCTCCGCGCGCTGGCCGGTCGGTCGGCCCCTCCGGTCGTAATGGACGCGCAACGCCGGCGGGAAACATTCCTCATGCTCCCGGCCCGGCTCGTCGCTTGCAAACGGCTCCCCGTCCAGGATGACCGCCAGAACCCGGTCCTCGCGGTGCAGCCGCTTGAAGCAGATGATTTCCTCGTTGATCCAGTGCGACTGCGCGGCCGTGGTCGAACAGAGCACGATGAGGAACCTCGAGCCGGCAATGGCTTCCTCAATCTCCTCGCCAAGATCGGCGGCGGCGGCGAGCTCGTGACGATCCCGGAAAATCGGGGTTAGCTTTTTCGGTACGGGCCCCATGTCGGTCAGCTGTCCGATCAGCCGCGCCGGCACCCGAAACTCCTCCAAGCTCTCGTGGAGCCAGGCGGCGTCCTTCTCGTCGTCATGACTATAGCTCAGGAATGCCATGTAGCGCTGATGCGGCGCCGGACGGCGCGCCCTGGAGAGGACGGTCCGCGCAGCACGCGGCATTCGGGCAAGCTCGGCCATCGGCACCCCCAGCTCGAGTCCCCTTACTCCCCTTAACCCTTATTAGCATGGCGCGTTAACTACTGCGAATCCCTTGGAGAGGGTGCGGCGGAGGGCTATATGGCGCGCCATGTCCCACATTCGCCCGTGGCGCGATATCGAGCGCCGCCAGTCCCGCCAGATCATGGTCGGCAATGTCGCCGTCGGCGGCGGCGCGCCGGTCACGGTCCAGACGATGACCAACACGCCGACCTCGGACGCGAAGGCGACGATCGACCAGATCCGCCGCTGCGAGGAGGCGGGCGTCGACATCATCCGCGTGTCCTGCCCCGATGTCGAAAGCACCGCGGCACTCAAGCAGATCGTCCGCGCGGCCAATGTCCCGATCGTCGCCGACATCCACTTTCACTACAAGCGCGCGCTCGAAGCTGCCGACGCGGGCGCGGCGTGCCTGCGCATCAACCCCGGCAACATCGGCTCCGAGGAGCGGGTCAAGGAAGTCATCAGCGCTGCCAAGGCCAACGGCTGCTCGATCCGCATCGGCGTGAATGCGGGCAGCCTCGAAAAGGATTTGCTCGAAAAATATGGCGAGCCCTGTCCCGAGGCGCTGGTCGAAAGCGCGCTCGACCATATCAAGATCCTCGAGGACCATGATTTCCGCGAATATAAGGTCGCGGTGAAGGCCAGCGACCTGTTCCTCGCCGTCGCCGCCTATCAGCAGCTCGCCGGACAGGTCGATTGCCCGCTGCATCTCGGAATCACCGAGGCTGGCGGGTTCGTCGGCGGGACGGTCAAGTCGGCGATCGGCATTGGCAATCTGCTCTGGGCGGGCATCGGCGATACGATCCGAGTTTCGCTGTCGGCAGAGCCGGAGGAAGAAGTCCGGGTTGGCTACGAGATCCTGAAGGCGCTCGGCATCCGCAACCGCGGCGTGCGCGTCGTGTCCTGCCCGAGCTGCGCCCGCCAGGGCTTCGACGTGATCCGCACCGTCCAGGCGCTGGAAGAGCGGCTGCAGCACATCAAGACGCCGATGTCGCTGTCCGTGCTCGGCTGCGTCGTCAACGGTCCCGGGGAGGCGCGCGAGACCGACATCGGAATCACCGGCGGCGG
>CBFGLY010000026.1:0-9495 GCA_965649725.1 uncultured Sphingomonas sp. | reverse complement strand
GCGTTGGAGCCGTAGATCACCTCGACCCGGTCGATGAAGAAGGGGTCGATCGTGTAGCCGTCGCGCGAGCCGTCGCGGATCGGAGTGGACTGGGGAACGCCGTTGATCGCGAACAGGGCCGAGCGGCCGCGCAGGGATTCGCCCGCTCCGCTCAGCTTCTCGCGGGTCGGGGAAAATGCGGGGAGCTTGGCCGACACCGCGTCGATGACCGAGCCGGACACCGCGACCTGATCGGTCAGCTCCTTGCCGCCGACCACGTCGACGGTCAGCGGCAGCGCGGTGACGGGAAGCCGGGTCCGGGTGCCGGTCACGACGATCGCGTCGCGATCCTCGGGCTGGTCGGACGGATTTTCCTCCGTCTTGCCATCCTGGTTCGGGTCCTGGGCAGCGAGCAGGGTGTTCGGGGTGAGAAGGAACAGGGCGCTGGCAGCAGCGCGGACGACGATATGCAACGAAATCTCCCTCGGCTTCGAGCGCCGTCTAGCCAAGGTGAGAATGATTATCAATATCGCAAATGAGCCGGGGCTCGCTCGCGACGAGCCGTTCCCGTTCATCCGCCAGCAATCGCAGCGCTCCATTGCCGCCACAAAATCGGCCTAGTCCAAAATGATGAGACAGACTGCCCTGGGCCTGGCCCTCATCGCCCTTCCCTCTGCCGCGGCTGCTGCGCCAATCGAGGGCAAATGGCAAAATCCGAAGGACAGCGTCATTGTCGACGTCAGAAGCTGCGGGACCGCAACCTGGTGCGGCAAGGTCAGCTGGGCATCGCCAAAGGCCAAGCGCAAGGCTGATGGCCGCCTGAGGGTCGGAACGCAATTGCTCAGCGGTCTCAAGTCCGACGGCAAGGGCGGATATCGCGGGAATGCCTATGTCCCCCGCCGCCAGATCCGCGCGACCGCAATCGTCCGCCACGCGGGCCGCGACGCGCTGATCGTCAAGGGGTGCACCCTTGGCGGCCTGATCTGCAAGTCGCAGCGCTGGACCCGAGTTCGCTAGTCCCGTTGTTTAATTTGCGTTAAACAGTCGCGCCGAATTCCCTTCCTGAGTCGCGTTTCCCTGTTGGAGGGAGCGGCCGGCCTGCGAGCGCAGGCAGCAACGAGAGAGGGGCGACATCATGAAAATCAGACTGGCCATTGCGGCAGCGGCAGCTCTTGGCTTCGCTATCCCCACGGCGTCGGCGCAAGAACCGGGCCGGGCAATCATCACCATCTATCATGCGGCGCCAGGGCACCAGGTCGAGCTGTTGAAATGGCTTTCGGAGCAGGAGCGGATCGCGCAGGCGGCCGGGGAGCCGCGTTCCCAGCTCTATATCCACAGCGACGGCGACAGCTGGGACTATCTGATGATTGCGCCGGCGACGACGCAGGCACAGGACGATGCCTTCGATGCGGCGGCCAAGCGCATGGGTCTGCTAAGCGGACCGCGCGCTTCGATCGAGTTCCGCAAGCATATCATCAGCCATACCGACACAGCGGTCGTCGGGCCGATGAGCGTCGCCGACGCGCTGGCACGGATCGGCGAGAAATAGCTCAGCCGGTCAGGGCGAAGGCGTCGCCGATTTCCCCGGCGAGCACGGCGGACTGAAGGGCCGCCATTTCGTCGGCCCAGTAGCGGTCCGCTTCCAGTCGGGGAGACAGTTTGCGGACTTTGGCATGGAGCCCCTGGAGCTTGGCGCTGGTCTTCAGCGGAGCGTGACAGTCGACGCCCTGGGCGGCGGCGATCAACTCGACCCCGACAATACCGGCCACGTTCCTGGCGATGGTCACCGCCTTGCGGGCGGCGATCGGCGCCATGGAGACATGATCCTCCTGCCCCGCGCTGGTCGGAACGCTATCGACGCTTGCGGGGAAAGCGAGGCTGCGGTTCTCGGCGACCAGCGCGGCCTGGGTCACCTGCGGGATCATCAGCCCGCTGTTGACCCCGCCGTCCTCGGTCAGGAACGCAGGCAGGCCGCTCATTTTCGGGTCGATCAGGACCGCAGTGCGCCGCTCCGAGATGGAGCCGACCTCGCACATCGCCATGGCGATAATGTCCGCGGCGAAGGCAACCGGCTGGGCATGGAAATTGCCGCCGCTGATCGCGCTATCCTCTTCCGCGAACACGATCGGGTTATCGGTCACCGCCCCTGCCTCGATGGTCAGCGTGCGCGCCGCATTGGACAGCAGGTCGAGCGCCGCGCCCATCACCTGGGGCTGGCAGCGGAAGCTGTAGGGATCCTGCACCTTCGAGCAGCAACACTCATGACTGGCCAGGATTTCGCTGCCGTCCAGCAGGTTGCGGATTTCGGCTGCGACACGGATTTGCCCGGGCTGGCCGCGGACCTCGGAAATGCGGGGGTCGAACGGCTTGATCGAGCCCTTGAGCGCGTCAACCGACAGCGCGCCTGCGCCGAGCGCCGCGCCGAACACCCGCTCCGCGGTGAACAAGGCGTCGAGGGCGATGGCGGTCGAGGCCTGGGTTCCGTTGATCAGGGCGAGCCCTTCCTTGGGACCGAGCTGGAGCGGCTCCATTTCCAGCCTTTCAAGCGCATCCCGAGCAGGGAGAATCGCTCCCCCAACATCGATGCGGCCCTCACCGAGCAATGCGGCGATAAGGTGCGCGAGAGGTGCCAGGTCGCCCGATGCGCCAACGCTGCCCTGCGCGGGGATCAACGGCATGGCGTCCTTGTCGAGCAGCTTCTGCAGCGCCTCGATCACGACGGGTCGAATACCGGAATAGCCGCGGCCGAGACCGAGCAGCTTCAATAGGATCATCAGCCGAACGACGTGGCGTGGCAAGATCTCCCCCAGCCCGCAGCTGTGAGACAGGATCAGGTTGCGCTGGAGCTCCGCCAGCCGTTCGGGAGGGATTCGGGTGTTGGCCAGCAAGCCGAACCCGGTGTTCACGCCATAGACCGTCTCCCCGCCGGCGACGATCCGCTCCACCGAACCGGCCGATGCGCTTATTCGCTCCATGCTGGGCTCGTCGAGCTTGCCGGCTGCCCCCTCCCACAATTGGCGGAGGGTGGAGAGGTCGATAGCGGTCGGATCGAGCGTCAGCGTCATGGCCCGCGCGTCTAGGAGATTTGCGCCTCGCTGCCCAGAAGCTTCGTCACAGCCGCTTGAAGTTCCAGATTGCGTTCGAGAGGAACATGGCGAGCCCCGCGATTACCGACACCAGGCTGCGCGCCACCAGATAGTGGAGCGGGGTGAGCCGCGTGAGCAGCGCGAACAGCGCGACGGTGATGACCAGGCCAATCAGCGCGTTCAGGAGAAACAGTCCGTAGCCCGGCAGAACGTTCCGCTCGGTCCCGCGATAGATCCACGTCCGGCCGAGCGCATAGTGAAGCGACGTCGCGATCAGGAACGTCACGGCCGTGCCAGCGACGGCGTCGACCCCGCCATGCTCGACGAGCAGCCAGAGCAAGCCGAGGCCGAGCAGGAACATTGCGATGCTGACCAGCGTGTTCCGTCCAAGAAGGATCGCGGCATTGCGCGACCAGAGCCGGGCCGCCCATCCCTGGGCGCCAACGGCCGCAGCCTGGCTCATGCGGGGGCCATCATCCCTTCGCGCTCGTCCGCGTCGGCCCATCGCGTCCGGCGACGCATGCCGACGTTGAGGAACAGGATCGGCAGCTTGAGGAACAGCAATTCGGAGTGGATGAAGGTGTCGACCGCCCTCTCCCACCATTTGGGTTCCCGCTTGCCGTTGGCGCGCAGCCAATCGTCGTAGGGCGCCCAATGATCGGGTTCGTCGCGCTCGACCACGCGGAAAATCTTGATGAGGCCAGGGTCGCGCTTGACCAGCGGATGATTGAGCAGGATCTCGACCTGCTTGTAGCCGCGTTTCTCGGTCAGCGAGATGACCCGGCACAGCTTTTCGAATTGCGCGTCGTCGTCGATGATCGCCTGGGTGTCCATTCGGTCGATGGTGGTGCGGAACATGATCTCGACGAAGCGGTCGATGTGGCCGCAGGTCCGGTCGACATGGAGCGGCATCCGGCCCTGCTTCTCGTACCAGCGGCGGAACATCACATAATGCTTCCGCTCGTCCGCCCGGTGCTTCTCGATCCTCGCGATAAACTCATGGTCGTCGGGAGAGCGGGCGCGCACCGCCTCCAGCACTCGATCGAGCGCCGTGTACCCGCGATGCTCATTGTAAATGTAGATCGAGCCGAGAAGGTCGAGATAGCGATTTCGGAACCAGGCCAGCATCGGAACCATCCCTTAGGCCGCTTTACGCCGGAATAGCTGGCCACATCGAAGGCCTTGAGTCCAGCGCCAAAGCTAAGACTTACGATAGTCCGGCTGGTTCCCCGATTGCTTCCAGTATCGATCGAAGCCGAGGTCGGCGACCAGCCGCTCGAAGCGCGGGTCGGCTCGCATCGGCTTGGTCACCGGCTCGAACAGCAGCCGCGTCTGGCGCTCGTTGAGCGTGACGTCCTTGGCGCCATGGAAATCCGGAATCGCATAGCCCCGGCTGAAATAATAAGCGTCGGCAAGCGCGAAGGCATCGTCCACGCGGCCCAGCGCGGCGGCATCGCGAATGGCATATTCGGCGTCGCTCGCCGAGTTGCGAGCGTCGGCCAGGTCCGCCGCGACGATCGCCTTCACCTCGGCGGGGTCGCGGCTTTGAATTGCCCGAGCTGTCCGAGCAAAGGCCGGGATGTTGCGTTCGATGTTCGCCGGCCTTCCTTCTCGACTCTCCAGAAGTGCAATGGCGGCGTCGGTACGCCGGTCGAACGACAATATGTTGAAGCGGGCAAACCAGATGGACGGCTGCGTCGGATAAAGCGACGCCGCATCCGCCATCGCCTGGTCCAGCTCGATCAGCCTGCCGGAGCTCCACAGCGCCTGGATATAATTGGTGTAGACCGCAGGCAGCAGGGGTCTTTTGCGGATCCGTTGGTAGAGCGGGACCGCTTCCGAAGCTCTGCCCTCGAATTGCAGCATGACGGCACGGTACGTCAGCAGGTCGTCGTTGCGAGGATCCTTGGCGAGGGCCTTCGTCATCCGCCGGTCCCACTCCGCCCAGCTTCCGATAAACGGGCGGGCGACCGCCAGCGCCAGTTCACCGTAGACACTGTCCGGGTCGAGCTCCAGCGCACGGCGCCCGGCCGATTCCGCCTTGGCCCGGAACGACGTCGATTCAGGCCGCTGGCGGTAATGCGAGGCTACCGCATAGACGAGGCCCAGCCTGCCCCAGCCCTTGGCATAGTCGGGCGCAAGCTCAACCACCCGTTGATAGAGGCCCATCGCCTGGTCTTGGCCGAGCTTGTTGTTCTGGCTGGCAAGGGCTTCGGCCTGCACCATCAGGTTTTCGACTTCAGGGGGAAGTGCCGGGTTCATTCGGCGATAGAGGAATACGCCGCCTCCTGCGACGGCCAGCGCGGCGGCTGCGCTTCCACCGACAAGGATGCCGCGCCGGGTCGACGAGGGGCTCCGGCGGGCCTTGCGTTGACGCTGGGCGGGTGCCGGCCGGCCCTCAGCGGCCCCTGCTCCGCCCAAGGTCGCGAGCAGCGGCTCCAGCGCCAACGGATCTCCGGTCCGCCGCCATTCGGTCAGGTCGATGGTCTGATATTGACGGAATCCCAGCGGCGGCCTGGATCCGTCGAGCGTCGCGGGCACGAGCCTGCCCAGGTCGCGGCCAGCCTCCGCCTCATCGCGGACCCAGGCGGATTCGATCGCATTGGCGGACCAGAGGACCAGGACCGCGTCGGCCGCGGCCAGGGCCTGGTCGATCTCCTTCGAATATTGCACGCCGCCCTTGATGTGGCGGTCCCACCACACGCTATGCCCGGCCTCTTCGAGCGCTTGGGCAAGCGGACGCGCGCTATCCAGATCGTCGCGATCGTAACTGAGGAAGACGCTGACCATGCCGCCCAATCCCCCTGTTCGGCCGATGGATGAAGGCAAACGGGGATTCGGGCAAGAAAAAGGGCGGCCCCGGACTTTCCGGAGCCGCCCATTCATTTTTCGCGGGGCTCTAGAATTTGAGCGCGGCGGTCAGCCGGAGCCCGTGATCCGTGTCCAGGCCGGCCAGGCGGCCGTCATAGCTGACCCCGACATCGAGCGAACGGAGGCGATAGCCGACGCCGGCGTTCAGCCGCAGCGCATTGCGGCTGCGGCGCGCCCCGCCGATGGCGAACGGATCGCCGCCGACCTCGAACGCCGCAGTCATCTTGCCGGTGCGTTCACCGAACAGATGCTGCCATGCGACGAGGCCGACCGGATGGACGCCGTCCGCGCCGGTCGCGGTCGAGCCGAGCCGGATGCCAAGCTCGCTGATCGTCGAGGTCATTTTCACCGAACCGACGGCGAGCGCCGCTTCCCCACCGGATTCGAGCGTCCCGTCGATCCGGATGCGCTGATGCGACAGGCCGGCGAATGGCTCGATCGCAATCCCGCCCGCGCGGCCTTCGAACGCGGCTTCGGCATAGACCGTACGGCTCTTGCCGTCCTGGCTCGACCGCGTGTCGTCGGCGAAGCCCGGGAAGACGATCGTGCGGTGCGTGTCGATGTCGTGCCAGGCCAAGGCGACGCCGCCGCTCAGGCGCATTTGGCTGGCGCGCAACGCGAACTGGGCGCCGAGCATGGAACTGTCGACATCAGCCTTCGAGCCGCGCGAGCCAAGCGAGATTTCAGCGCCGGAGATTCCGCCGCCGGCGACCAGGCTGAACCCGCCGCCGCGCCATTGCAGCCCCGCGAGGATGTCGCGGTGGTCGGACGTCACGTCGCCGCTTCCGGCGCGAGTGTAGCTGAGGCTGGAGTGCCCGGCCTTGGCGTCCGCCCAGAGCGAAACGCCGGTGGCCGAAGCCGAGTCGGCGCCAAGCATCGCGATCCGCAAGCGGTCGTCCTGTTGCGCCAGCACCGCCGGGGTCGAGGCATAGATTTCGCCCGACAGCGCATCATAGGCCGTCCGCGCTCCGTCCGCCGACTGGACGAGGATGGCATCGTAAAGCGACCCCGCTCCCAGTGACTGCAGGGCATCCGAGACCGCGACCTGGTTCGGGGTGACCGCCGCATCGCTGAATTCGATGTCGTTGCGGCGCATTTGCAGGTGGACCTCGTCGCTGGTGTAGACGAGCGTCGGGTCGAGGAAGGCGAGATCGCTGGTTACGCCTTCGAACGTGCCGGTGACGGTGCCGCCGGATTCGAGGATCAGATAGTCGGTGAGCGGCGAATAGTCGCCCGCGCCGGCAAGCACGCTGACCGTGCCGCCGTCGATGACGATGTTGCCGCCAACGGTGGTGAGATCGCTGGTCGTCGGCGTGATGTCGACTTCATAGGTCGAACCGGCGGCGAAGGTCAGGTCGCCCGTGACCGTCAGCTGTCCGACCCCATTGCCCGGAGCGAGCACGCCGCCCGAGTTGACCGTCAGCGAGCCAAGCGTCCCAATGCCCTGCAACCTTGCGCCGTCGAGGACGGTGAAGCCCGCGCTGGCCAGGGAGCCGTCGACCGCAAGCGTTCCTTCAGCCGCGGTCACGGTCCCGGCAAAGTCGCTGGTGCCGGTCAGGTCGAGGATGCCGGTGCCCGATTTCCGGAACTCGTCGGTGGCGGAAACCGCGCCGTCGGTGAGGTTGCCCGCGAACTGGGTGTCGATGTCCTGGTCGACAATCAGCGTTCCGTCGACGACGAGCGTGCCGTCACCGGTCAGGCCTCCGATCGTCTCGGTGAAGCCGGCGAGATCGAAGGTTCCCGGAGCGGTCACCACGAGCAGGCCGGTATCGGCGATCCGCTCGTCGCCACCAAGGGCCAGAGTGCCTTCGAGAACGGCGGTCGTGCCGGTGTAGCTGTTGACCGCTGCGAGGGTAACGGTGCCAGTGCCGGCCTTGGTCAGGCCGCCGCTTCCGGACACGATCTGCGCCAGCGTCCCATCGACATCCTGGTCGTAGATGAGGGCGCCATTGTTGACGATGTTCCCGCCGGAGATCGAGGCGGTCGTGCCTTGCAGGACGACGCCGCTTTCAACCGTCGTGGTTCCGGTCCAGCTGTTCGCGCCATTGGTCAGGATGAAGCCGGCGCTGCCGGTTCCGCCGGTCACTCCGAACTGGAGCGGCTGACCCGCCGACGCTTCGGTGATCGCACCGCTGAGCGTTGCAACGACTCCATTATCGGCTTCGAGGCGGCTTGGGTCGCCGGCCGGGTCGACGGCCGCGAGCAGGATGTCGTTGGAATAGGTGCCCGACACGCCGAACTGGACGGTCGGGTCGACCATCACGATCCGGCCGGTACCGAACGCCTGGCTATTGAGAGCGCGGACGATTCCGCCGTTGACGATGGTGTCGCCCGAATAGGTGTTGGCGCCCGAAAGCGTCTGAACGCCGCCGCGAACCTCGATCCCACCCGTGCCGCTGACGATGCCCGAAAACTCGTCGGCGGCATCGTTGATGATCAGGTTGGCACTGCCGAGATTGACGAAGCCGGTTCCGGCCAGCGACAGCACCTCGGGACGCCCGAAGCTGTCGGTGACGGTCACGTCGAACCGAACCCCGGCCGTGTTGTCGAACAGCCCCTGGCCGCCATTGATCGCGGACAGCGCCGGGATCAGGCTTTGCGGCGAACCGGTCGCGACGATGCAGGCGGTCGTGGCGCTGGCGGCGCACGTGGTCCCGATCAGCGGATCGCCCGACAGGACGTTGTAGAAGGTGTAATTGTCGTCGGCGTTGGTGCGGATGACGCTGCTGATCATCCCGCTGGCGTCGGTGAAGGCGAACACGCCGGTGATGAAATAGCCCGCCGCCTGCCAGTTGAGCGTCGAGGGCACGCCTTCGGTCGTCGAACCGAGGAAGGTGCCGTAGAAGCTGTCGACCTTGTCGACCGTGTTGATCCCGGCCGAGAGCGTCTGCGAAACGTCAAGGGTGCCGTTGACCACCACGCGTGAATTGCCGAGCGACGCGTCGGCGCCGGACAGGGCCAGAGTGCCTTCCTCGATCAGGGTATCGCCGCTGTAGTCGGTGACTCCGGTGAGCGTGACGGTGCCGGTGCCCAGCTTGGTCAGGCTGCCGGTGCCGCTGATGGACTGGGCGACGGTCCCGTCGAAGTCCTGGTCGTAAACGAGCGACGCATCGTTGACGATCGTGCTTCCGGAAATGGAGCTGGTGTTGCCGACCAGCGCGCCGCCGCTGATCGTCGTGGTGCCCGACCAGTCGTTGATGCCGTTGAGGGTCAGCGTGCCCGCGCCGACCTTGGTGAGGCTGCCAACGCCGGATTCCAGGGTGAAGGCGTAATTGGTGTTGGTGACGAAATTGTCTTGAACATAGGCCGACGTGTCGCCCGGCTGGTCGTACAGGCCATTGCCGTTCGCATCGACCTTGTAATCGTCGGCGAACAGGCTGCGGCCGACCGCATAGACGTCATACCAGGCCTTGTCGTCGATATCGCCGGCCTGGTCGCTGACCGACGAAATGCGATAGTCGGTCGCGCTTCCGCCGAACAGGAAGGCTGCGGTTTCGACCGCGCTTCGGGTTGGAGCGGTCCCGGTCGTCCAGGTAGGCCCCTGATAGGGATTCCAGCT
>CBFGLY010000025.1:0-9813 GCA_965649725.1 uncultured Sphingomonas sp. | reverse complement strand
GCGAGGAGGCGGCCTGCCCGAACATCGGCGAATGCTGGACCAAGAAGCACGCCACGGTGATGATCCTGGGCGATACCTGCACCCGGGCCTGCGCCTTCTGCAACGTCAAGACCGGCATGCCTCGCGCGGTCGACCCGTTGGAACCGGAGCATGTCGCCATCGCGGCGGCGAAGCTCGGGCTGGAGCATATTGTCGTGACGTCGGTCGACCGCGACGACCTGCCCGACGGCGGCGCGTCACAGTTCGTCAAGGTGATCGAGGCGCTTCGCCGCGAAACGCCTAACACGACGATTGAAATCCTGACGCCCGATTTCCGCAACAAGCATGAAGCGGCGGTCGAGGCGATCGTCGCGGCGCGGCCCGACGTCTACAATCATAACCTCGAGACCGTGCCGAGGCTCTATCCGACGATCCGTCCCGGCGCGCGCTACTATGCCTCGCTCCGGCTGCTGGAGCAGGTCAAGAAGCTCGACCCGTCGATCTTCACCAAGTCGGGTGTCATGGTCGGCCTCGGTGAGGAGCGGCTCGAGGTCCACCAGGTGATGGACGACATGCGCTCGGCGGGAATCGATTTCCTGACCATGGGGCAATATCTCCAGCCGACGCCGCGCCATGCCAAGGTCGAGGAATTCGTCACGCCCGACGCGTTCAAGGCCTATGCCTCGATCGCGCGGGCCAAGGGCTTCCTGCTGGTCGCGGCCTCGCCGCTGACGCGTTCCAGCTATCATGCCGGCGACGACTTCAACAAAATGCGCGAGGCCCGCAACGCCCAGCTGGCGCGGGCAGGGGGCGCTGTCGCCTGATGCCTCGCCACAGCGAGACCAAGCACCTTCCCTATACGCCCGAACAATTGTTCGAACTCGTCAGCGATGTCGGGCGCTATGACGAATTCCTGCCCTGGGTGACGGCGGTCCGGATCCGGTCGTCGAGCGAAACCGAGACGGTGGCGGACCTGGTTGTCGGTTTCAACGCGTTCAAGGAGCGCTTCACGAGCCGGGTGACCAAGGAGCGGCCGAGCCACATCTGCGTCGACTATATCGAAGGCCCGCTCAAATATCTGAAGAATGAGTGGCGGTTCGATGCCGCGCCGGAGGGCGGCACCAACGTCTTTTTCTCGGTCGACTTCGCGTTCAAGTCGCGCCTGTTCGAAAGCCTGGCTGGAGCAATGTTCGACCGCGCGCTTCGCCGCATGACGGGCGCCTTCGAGCAGCGCGCAGCCGCGCTTTACGGCATCAGCAATTCGAGCGCGCAAAGCGCTGCCTGACGGCGAATTCCCGATCGGCCTTCGCTTGGGTCGAACTGTTTTTGGTCGGCGGTCACCTCGTCAGGTCCAGGCAGACGTTCGGCGCGCGCAAAGACGACCGTACCGACAGGCTTCGTCGGAGTGCCGCCCTCGGGACCTGCAATTCCCGTGATCGCGACCGCGACGTCGGCCTTGGACGAGTCCAGCGCGCCCTGGGCCATCGCCCAGGCGGTGGCGATGCTGACAGCCCCGAACGTCTCGACCACTTCGCCCGAAACCTTGAGCTCGCTCTCCTTCGCCTCGTTCGAATAGGTCACGAAGCCGACGTCCAGCACTTCGGACGAACCGGGGATTTCGGTCAGCGCGGCGCAGACTAGGCCGCCGGTGCAGCTCTCCGCGACCGCCAGCTTCCGCCTTGCCTTCCGATTGGCCTCGACAACCTCGCGCGCCTTCGCGACAAGCTCGGGAGGCAACAGATACTCGCTCATTCGTCCAAATCCATCCGGATGGTCGCGACGGCCTGGGCCGCGATCCCTTCGCCGCGGCCGGTGAAGCCAAGCCGCTCGGTGGTGGTCGCCTTGATGCTGACCCGCGACAAAGACAAGCCCAAAACCTCCGCAATCCGTGAACGCATGGCGTCACGATAGGGGCTCAATTTCGGCGCTTCGCAGATCAGCGTGCAGTCCACGAAATCGATGATGCCGCCCATGTCACGGATCAAAGCGGCGGCATGTGACAGGAAGATGTTGCTGCTCACGCCCTTCCATTGCGGTTCGGATGGCGGGAAATGCTGGCCGATATCGCCAAGTCCAGCCGCGCCGAGCAACGCATCGGTGATCGAATGAAGCACCACGTCCGCGTCGCTGTGGCCCGCCAATCCGCGTTCGTGCGGAACCTCGACTCCGCCCAGCATGACCGGCCCTTCGCCGGAAAAAGCGTGGACGTCGAAACCCATGCCGGTTCGAACGGTCAGCCGAGCAGCCTGGAACGCTTCCGCCCGCGCCCAGTCGGCTGGTGACGTCAGCTTTTCGAGCATTTCGCTTCCTTCAACGACTGCGACCTCAATCTGGCGCGCGCGAAGGAACGCCGTCTCATCTGTCGGCTCCGTCGCACGCCAATCCTCGATGGCGTGCAAAAGGGCTTCTCGTTGAAAAGCTTGGGGGGTCTGAACTCTATAAATCTCATCACGATCAAGCCGCTGACCTAACGTTTTGCCGCTCACCAATTCTGTTAGCGTGTCGCGCGAAGGAAGCACCGGCGTTGCCCCCTTGAAGTCTTCCAAAGCCTTAAGAAGCCGATCGACGACCTCATGCGGACAAAATGGGCGGGCTGCATCGTGGATGAGCACGATTTCACCATCGATAGCGCTCAAGCCTGCATAAACGCTAGCGAATCGCGTTGCTCCCCCGACAATGACGTCACCCACGTCGCGCGCGCCCAGCGCTGCCCGAGCCAACTCTTCCTGCCCCTCGCCGATCACCACGCGCACCGCATCGACGCGCGGATGTGACGCCAGCGCGTCGACCGCATGAGCCAGCACCGCCTTGCCGGCGATCAAGCGATACTGCTTGGGTATGTCGCCGCCCATGCGGGTGCCTGAACCGGCGGCGACAATAAGGGCGGTGACCTTGTCTTTCACGAATCCGTTCGCCCTGAGCCTGTCGAAGGGCCGTCCTTACTTCCAACCGCCGCAAAAGGAAGGGCAGTCCTTCGACTTCGCTCAGGACGAACAGTTGTTTGATAAGCCAAATTCCGATACAGGCGCGCCTTCCCATGAGCCTGGTAAAGCCCATCCACGTCGGTCCGCTGACCATCGACGCGCCGGTCATCCTGGCGCCGATGACGGGCGTCACCGACCTGCCGTTCCGCAAGATCGTCAAGCGTTACGGGGCGGGCCTGACCGTTAGCGAGATGATCGCCAGCCAGGCGATGATCCGCGAGACCCGCCAGTCGCTGCAGAAGGCCGCCTGGGATCCGAGCGAGGAGCCGGTGTCGCTCCAGCTCGCCGGCTGCACCCCGCGCGAAATGGGCGAGGCCGCCAAGCTCAACGAGCAGCGCGGCGCCGCGATCATCGACATCAACATGGGCTGCCCGGTGAAGAAGGTCGTCAACGGCGACGCCGGCTCGGCCCTGATGCGCGACTTGCCGCTGGCCGCCTCGATTATCGACGCCACCGTCAAGGCCGTGAAGGTGCCCGTGACGCTCAAGATGCGCATGGGCTGGTGCCATGACAGTTTGAACGCGCCGGAGCTCGCGCAAATCGCCGAAGACCTTGGCATCAGGATGATCACCGTCCACGGCCGCACCCGCAACCAGATGTACAAAGGCTCGGCTGACTGGGCCTTCGTCCGCAATGTGAAGCAAGCGACATCGCTGCCCGTGATCGTCAACGGCGACATCTGCAGCCTGGAGGACGCCCGCACCGCGCTGGAGCAGTCGGGCGCGGACGGAGTCATGGTCGGCCGCGGCGCCTACGGAAGGCCCTGGCTATTGGGCCAGGTGATGAGCGACTTGGGCGGTGGCGGCCACAAGCCCGATCCGTCAATGGACGAGCAGCTCGACCTCATCCTCGAGCAATATGACGCCATGCAATCGCTCTATGGCGTTCAGACCGGCGTCAACCTCGCGCGAAAGCATATCGGCTGGTACACCAAGGGGCTGACGGGATCCGCGGAGTTCCGCAACAAGGTCAACACGCAGGACGATCCGAACGTCGTCAAAACCATGCTGCGCGACTTCTATTCGCCTTGGCTTTCAAAGGCCGCGGCATAGCCGAACAAACTGTGTTTTTTATGCAACGCTTCCATGCTAGGCCTAGCCTAAGATGGACGCGCAGGTGGTCGATTCCGAATTGAGCGAGGCAGGCCGCACGGGTTGGTTCGCGCGCGAAAAGGCGAGCGGGCGCATCTATCAGTGGGCGATGATCGGAAGCGCCGTCGCGCTGATCGCGATCCTGGCCTTCAGCTACATGGTGTTGAGCCGCGAGGCCGTTCCTGGCTCGACGCTCTCCGCGCCATCGATCGCGGTGCTGCTGGTCGCCAATCTCATCCCATCGATTGCCTTGATGGTGTTGCTGTCGCGCAAGATCGCTCGGGACAGGGCGATGAGCCGCGGAATCGGCACCGGCCAGCTTCACACCCGCCTGGTTGCGCTCTTTTCCGTAATCGCCGCGGTTCCCACCGTGATCGTGGCCATTTTCGCCTCGCTGCTGCTTCAGTCGGGGCTCGAATTCTGGTTCTCGGACCGCGCTCGGGGCATGCTGGAAAACACCGTCCAGCTCGCTCAGGCAACCTATACGGGCGAGGTCAATCGGGTCGGTGCCGAAGCGGTTGCGATGTCCGGCGATCTCGCGGGGCTACTCAAGGAATTCCCGATTGCCAGCCCGGAATTCGAACAGGGCCTTGGCCTCCAGACCTATCGGCGGAGCTTGAACGAGGCCGCGGTGATCACGTTCGACAAGAGCGGGAACATCAATGTTGCGCGCGGGATCAATTATTACGACGGGTTGATCGACCCTTCGCAACTTGCCCAGGCGCTTGCCCAACTGAGCGGTGATACGCAGGCGGCGGAAGTCCTGACGCCGGGCCGAATCGCGGTGCTGACGCCGCTAGCCTATGGCGACCGCACCTATTTGTTCGTGGCCCGGCAGGTCGACGACAATTTTCGCCAACAGATCGGCCGGGCCACTGGCGTGCTTGCCGATTATCGCACCCTGATCCAGAGGAGCCGCGCCAACCAGCTCAGCTTCAACGCGGCGCTGCTGCTCGGAGCGCTGATTATCGTAGCGCTGGCGATCTTCACCGCCTTGAAACTTGCCGACCGGCTGCTCCGGCCCGTGGAGGAACTGGTCGATGCCGCCGGCAGGGTAGAGGAAGGCGACCTGACTACCCGGGTCGAAATCAACCGGCCGGCCGACGAAATCGCCATGCTCGGGACGGCATTCAACCGAATGACCGGCCGGCTTCAGCAGCAGACGGGCGCGCTCATCGCCGCCAACGAGCAGCTCGACACGCGCCGCGCCTTCATCGAGGCGGTTTTGTCGAGCGTGACCGCCGGCGTCATCGCCGTCGACCGGGCCGGGAGCATCCAGCTCACCAACCGCTCGGCCGAGACCCTGCTCAGCCATGGCGAGGAGAGCATCGAGGGCAAGGACCTTGGCGAGGTTTCCGCCGAACTTCGCGAATTCCTGGACGGCGAGACACGGGATGCCAATGTGCTGATCCATTCGGGGGAGAGCCAGCGCACCCTGGCCGTCAAGCGGATGCGCTATGCCGATGGCTCGGTGCTCACGTTCGACGACATCACCGACCAGCTCAGCGACCAGCGGCGTGCGGCCTGGTCGGACATTGCCCGCCGGATCGCGCACGAGATCAAGAATCCGCTCACCCCGATTCAGCTGGCGGCGGAACGGCTGCAGCGCCGCTACGGCGGGGAAGTCACGACCGATCCCGACACGTTCACCCGGTTGACCGAAACGATCGTCCGCCAAGTCGGCGACCTTCGCCGAATGGTCGACGAATTCTCCAACTTCGCCCGGATGCCGAAGCCGGTGTTCCGCGATGAGAATATTCACGACATCGCCCGCGCCGCGCTGTTCCTGCACGAGGTTGCGCATCCGGGCATCTCCTTCTCCATCGACCCGCCGTCCGGCGACATCCGCCTCGTCTGCGACCGGCGCCAGCTCGGCCAGGCGCTGACCAATGTCGTCAAGAACGGGGTCGAGGCGATCGAGGCGAGGCGCAACCGCGGCGAGCAGAATGAGGACGGCGATCGGATCGAGCTATGCATCCGTCGCGATGGCGAGCAGCTTGTGCTGGACCTGACGGACACCGGCGTTGGCCTGCCCCAGGACCGCGAGCGGCTGACCGAGCCTTACATGACCACGCGCGTTCGCGGCACGGGCCTGGGCCTGGCGATCGTCAAGAAGATCGTCGAGGAGCATTTCGGCGAAATCGCCTTCCTCGACCGGCCTGGCGGGGGCACGCGGGTGCGCATCGCTTTCGATGCCGACCGGCTCGCCCAGCTTGAGAGCGAGGAGCCGGCCCCGGCGCGCTCGCGAAGCGATGATGACGAATATGATGAGGAGGAGCCGAGCTGATGGCGCTCGAAGTGCTGGTCGTCGACGATGAAGCGGACATCCGGGACCTTGTCTCCGGCGTGTTGGAGGATGAGGGCTATGCCGTTCGTTCGGCAGCAGACAGCAACAGCGCTCTCGAAGCCATCGACGACCGCAGGCCAAGCCTCGTGCTGCTCGATGTCTGGCTTCAGGGCTCCAAGCTCGACGGGCTCCAGCTGCTCGAGCAGATCAAGGGTCGCGATCCGACCTTGCCGGTGCTGATGATTTCGGGGCACGGCAACCTCGACACTGCCGTCGCGGCCATTCGCGAAGGTGCTGTCGATTTCATCGAAAAGCCGTTCAAGGCGGACAGGCTTCTCCACCTGGTCGGACGGGCGACGGAGACGGATCGGCTGCGGCGGGAAAACGCCACGCTTCGCCAGCAGGTCGGCCCGGACGACCAGCTCGACGGGACGTCGGTCGCGATCAACACGGTGCGCGCAACGCTGAAGCGTGTCGCTCCGACGGGAAGCCGGGTCTTGATCACGGGCCCTGCCGGCGTCGGCAAGGAAATCGCCGCGCGGATGATCCACAATTGGAGCCCGCGCGCCGGATCGCCGTTCATCGTGCTTTCGGCCGCGATGATGAGCCCCGAGCGCGTCGAGGAGGAGCTCTTCGGTACCGAGCAGAATGGCGTGGCCCGGCCCGGACTCCTTGAGCAGGCGCATGGCGGGACGCTTTTCCTCGACGAGATCGCCGACATGCCGATCACGACCCAGGCGAAGATCCTGCGCGTCCTGACCGATCAAAGCTATGCGCGGGTAGGGGGGCAGCGGCCGGTGAAGGTCGACGTCCGCGTCCTGTCCGCAACGTCGCGCAACCTGGCCGACGAAATCTCCGCCGGCCGCTTCAGGGAAGATCTCTTTTATCGGCTGAACGTCGTCCCGGTCCGGATTCCGCCGCTTCGGGAGCGCCGCGAGGATATTCCCGAGCTGGTCGCGCATTTTCTCGCCCGTTTCTCGGCAGAGCGCCGAATCCAGACGCCGGAACTGTCCAAGGACGCCATCGCGGCGCTTCAGGCGCACGATTGGCCGGGCAACGTCCGCCAGCTGCGCAACATCATCGAGCGCACGCTGATCCTGACGCCGGGCGACCGCGTGGGATGCATCGATGTCGACCTGCTCCCACCGGAGGTGATCGAAACCCAGGGCTCGACGGGTCTTGGCGGCGCGTCGATGGCGATCATGGGGTCGCCGCTGCGCGAGGCGCGCGAAAGCTTCGAGCGCGAATATCTCAAGATCCAGATCCGCCGCTTTTCCGGCAACATCTCGCGAACGGCTTCCTTCATCGGAATGGAAAGATCGGCGCTGCACCGGAAATTGAAGGCGCTTGGACTGGGTGACAAGCGCGATGAGGAATTGCCGTAGAGATGGCCGATAAAGCGCTGAGCTTGCAGGATCATTTTCTCAACTCGATCCGTCGTTCCAAAACGCCGGCAACCATCTTCCTGGTCAAGGGGGTCAAGCTTCAGGGGGTCGTCACCTGGTTCGACGCCTTTTCGCTCCTGCTTCGCAGGGAAGGCAGCAGCCAGCTCGTCTACAAGCATGCCATCTCGACGATCATGCCCGCTCAGCCGCCTACCGACCTGCCATCGCCGGCGCGGCAGGAGACGGGAGACTCACGGAAGCTGCCTCTCCAGGATATTTTCCTGGCCGCGGCGGCCCGGGATTCGGAGCCGATGACCGTCTTTCTCGTTAACGGTGTCATGCTGCAGGGTGTCATCGCCGGATTCGACCAGTTTTCGCTGATCCTCGAACGGGCAGGGCAGGTTCAACTGGTCTACAAGCATGCGCTGTCGACCATGCAGCCGGGAAGGCCGCTCAACCTGGGCGGCGACGATCCAGAGTCGGAGAGTGACGGCTGAGCGTTTTCAACAGGAGCGATGACGGAGGAGTGACACGCGGCGAACGGGCCGTGCTGGTCGTTCCCGAACGCGTTGGCGCCGGAGGATTGCGCTCGATTGAATCCCGAGGCGAAGAAGCCGCCGGCCTGGCCGCGGCGATCGGCATCGACGTTGTCGCACGGCAAAGCTTCCGTCTGCGGCAGGTCCGTCCGGCAAGCCTGCTCGGCAAGGGCCAGGCCGATGAAGTCGCTGCCCTGGCGGAAGAGAATGATGCGACCTTGTTGATCGTCGACGCATCGCTGACGCCGGTCCAGCAAAAGACTTTGGAAGAACTGACGTCCTGCAAGGTCATCGACCGCACGGGGTTGATCCTCGAAATCTTCGGCGAGCGGGCCGCAACCGCGGAAGGCCGGCTTCAGGTCGAATTGGCCCACCTCGACTATCAGGCAGGGCGACTGGTCCGCAGCTGGACTCACCTCGAACGCCAGCGCGGCGGCTTCGGCTTCCTCGGCGGCCCGGGCGAAACGCAGATCGAGGCCGACCGCCGCATGATCCGCGACCGGATGGCGCGCATCCGGCGGGAACTCGACCAGGTCAAGCGGACGCGCGGTCTTCACCGTGGCCGGCGGCAGAAGGCGCCCTGGCCCGTCATTGCACTGGTCGGCTATACCAACGCGGGAAAGTCGACGCTTTTCAACCGGATGACCCAGGCTTCGGTCATGGCCGAAGACCTGCTGTTCGCGACGCTCGACCCAACGATGCGCCAGGTAAAAATCCCCGGCTTCGACAAGGCGATCCTATCCGACACCGTCGGTTTCGTCTCGAACCTGCCGACCGAGCTGGTCGCCGCCTTCCGGGCGACGCTCGAGGAAGTGGCCTCGGCCGACCTCATCCTGCATGTCCGCGACATCTCCCATCCCGACAGCGAGGCGCAGGCCGCCGACGTGGAGGCCGTGCTCGCTTCGCTCGGCCTCGATGAGGAAGAATCACCGCCGCGTATGGAGGTTTGGAACAAGATCGATCTGCTCGAAGGCGAGGCGCGGGCCGAGCGCCTCGGCGAGGCGTCTCGAAAGGAGCATGTGGTCGTCGTTTCGGCGCTGACGGGTGAGGGTGTCGACGAACTCCGCGACGCAATCGCGGAGGAATTGCAGTCAGGCGCCCAAACCCACCATATCGAACTCGATCTTTCCGACGGAACGAAGGCGGCGTGGCTCCATGCCCGCGGAGAGGTGCTCGACCAGAAGACCGAAGGCGACTGCCTGCACCTCGCCGTCAAGCTAAGCGCCGAGAATTGGGCGCGATTCCAGCGGCTTTAGGAACGCTTGGCAGCGGTCCAGAGCTCTTCCATCTCGTCCAGGCCCATATCCTTGAAGCCCGGTGCCGCCTCAATCGTACGAAAGCGCTTCTCGAACTTGCGATTGGCTTTCCGCAGCGCCTCTTCCGGATCGACCTTGAGAAACCGTGCGAAGTTTACAACGGCGAATAGAAGGTCTCCGACCTCCTCCTCCAACTCATCGGGCGATGCTGCCGCAATCTCCTCCAGCTCCTCGCGGATTTTGGCCTTGGGACCCTCGATATCCGGCCAGTCGAACCCGGTTCTTGCAGCCCTCT
>CBFGLY010000024.1:0-9840 GCA_965649725.1 uncultured Sphingomonas sp. | reverse complement strand
GTCGCGGATGCGCGCGATCGAGCGAAGGCCGAGCTTGAAGCGGTCGGCCTGGGCCATCGCCTGACCCATTATCCTGCGCAATTGTCGGGCGGGGAGCAGCAGCGGGTGGCCATCGCCCGAGCGACCGCACCTCGGCCGGAGCTGCTCCTGGCGGACGAGCCGACCGGCAATCTCGACAGCGCGACCGGCGCCGGGATCATCGACCTGCTGTTCGATCGCGCTGGCGCGGCGGGCGCGGGCCTGCTGGTCATCACCCACGACGCCGCTGTCGCCGCCCGGGCGCAGCGGACGGTGCACATGAACGACGGGCTTCTGTCCGAGTGAAAATAGCGTTGCGCCTCGCCTTGCGCGACTTGAGGGGCGGGCTTTCCGGCCTTGGCTTGTTGTGGCTGTGCCTTGCCGTCGCCGTCGCTGGCCTGGCTTCGGTCACCAGCCTCGCATCCTCGATCGACAGCGCCATCGCCGCCAACGGCCGCCAGCTGCTCGGCGGCGACCTGATGCTGTCGGTCGCCCAGCGCGAGGCGACGGCTGAGGAGAGAGAGGCGATGGCCGTCCTCGGCCGCTCCTCAAAAAGCGTCACGACACGCGCCATGCTCGTCGCCGACGGCGGACGTTCCATGCTGGTCGAGCTGTCGGGCGTCGATTCGGCGTGGCCGCTGGCCGGCCGGCTGCTATTGGCACCTGGCGGCCATCGTCCGAACGGAATGGAGATCGCCGTCGGACGGGACGTGGCCGAGCGGCTTGGAATCCGGACTGGAGAGAGCATCCGCGTCGGCGGCTCCGCATTCCGAATCTCCGCCATCATCGACAAGATGCCGAGCGCCAGCGGCTTCGCGCTGGCCCCACCGGCAATCATGAATGAGGCGGGGCTTGCGGCGACCGGCCTTGTTCAACCCGGAAGCATTACGACGACAAGCTATCGGCTGGTCCTTCCCGCCGGCGCCGATCCCGAAGCGGCGGGCAAGAATTTCCAGCAGCGGTTCGCCGAAGGCGGCTGGCGAGCCAGCGACCGCGGCGACGCCGGCGGCGGAACCCGCCGGTTCGTCGATCGGCTCGGCCAGATGCTCCTCCTCGTTGCCCTGTCGGCGCTGGCGATCGGCGGTCTCGGCATGTCGAGCGCTGCAGCCGCCTTCGCCGCGTCGCGCCGGCCGAGCATCGCCATCCTAAAGCTGGTCGGCGCTTCGCGCTCGACGATCAATGCGATGCTCGCTGCCGAGATCGGGCTCATCGCCGGGCTCGCGATCCTTGCCGGCCTTGCGGTCGGAGCGCTCGCGCCGGCGCTGGTCGCCGGCATCGCCGCTCCCTTCCTCCCCGTCGCCCCCGACCCCGATCCGCAATGGCTCGCGCTCGGAGAGGCGGCGCTGTTCGGCGTGCTGATCAGTGCCGCCGCGAGCTGGCGCATGATTGCCAACGCCGGGGAGACCCGTCCCGCCCGCCTGCTGCGCGGCGATGTCGCGAACGGCGAGCCGCTGCGCTGGCGAAGCTTCCTCGTTCCCGCCGTCCTGCTCGGCCTTGCCGCCGCGCTCGCGATCGGGACTGCAAGCGACCCGATATTCGCAGCCAGCGGAGTGGCGGCGATCGCCCTGCTGTGCGCCTTGTTCGCGCTGCTCGGCGCCGGAATTCGCCGCGTCGCCCGCGGCGCCCGGCATCTCGGCGGCCCTATCACCCGCCTCGGCATCGCCGCGCTGGACCGGCCCGGCGCCCCGACCGGCCGCCTGTCGGTCTCGCTGGGCCTCGGCCTGACGCTGCTGGTCACCCTCGCCGCGACCGCGTCGAGCATTCTTGCCGAGATCGATTCGACCATCCCCAGGCGGGCGCCGGCGCTGTTCCTGGTCGACATCCCCCGCGCGGAGCGCGCCCGCTTCGAAGCCTTGGCCAAGTCCGAATTGCCGGGCGCGAGCCTGCGCCTCGTCCCGTCGCTGCGCGGGCCGGTGACCGAGGTCAATGGCACCAGGGTCGCGGACATGAAGGCGATTCCGGAAGGGGCGTGGATCCTGCGCGGCGACCGCGGGCTGACCTTCGCCAGGACCTTGCCCGAGGCGAACCGGATCGTCGCCGGGAAATGGTGGCCTACGGATTATCGCGGGCCGCCGCTGGTCAGCATCGACGTCGACGCCGCCACCGCGTTGGGCCTTAAGGTCGGCGACACTCTCACGGTCGCCGTGCTCGGCCGCCCGGTCGAGGCGCGGATCGCTTCGCTGCGCGAGATCGACTGGCGGAGCATGGGCTTCAACTTCGCCATTATCTTCTCGCCCGGCTCGATCGACAGCGCGCCCTACACGCTGATGGCGACCGTGGCCCCTGGAGAGGGGCGCTCGACCGCGGCGTTCGAGCGCAAGTTGACCGAGGAGCTGCCGATGGTCAGCGCCATCCGCGTCTCCGACATCGTCGCCCAGGTCCGCTCCCTTCTGCAATCGATCGACGGCGCGGTGCGCGTCGCAACCGCCTTCGCCATCGCCATGGGAATGATCGTCCTCGCCGGATCGGTCGTCGCCACGCGCCGCCAGCGCGCTCGCGATATCGTCCTCCTTCGCCTGGTCGGGGCGACGCGCTGGCAGGTGGGTCGAAGCCAGCTGATCGAATTCGCGATATTGTCGGCGGCGGTCGCGCTCGCGGCTTTCGCGGCGGGCGCGATTGCGGCCCGGCTGGTCGTTACCCGGCTGTTCGAATTCCCGTTCAGGCCCGACTGGCAAAGCCTTGCGCTGATCCCCGCCGGGGCCATCCTCCTGGCCGTGCTGGCGGCATTTCTCGCTGCGCTTCCGGCACTTAACGCGCGTCCCGCGGAGGGACTGCGGGCGCTCTAAGGGTAACGGCGATGCAACCCTATTTCATTTCGGCCGTTCCAACACGCCGAAAGGAATACAGTTATGGCTTCTGTTCCGACGCTCGGCGATCTGCACATGAGACATGATCCGGCAGGCCGCGGATATCATGCGGTCTATCGGGAGCATCAGGTCAACCACTGCCCGGGCTGCGGCCGGACGCAGTGGCTGATCGGCCGGGTTTCCGCCGAATGCGCCTTCTGCTCGACCGCCCTTCCGCTGGCCGAGGCGAGCATGCGTCATCACAATGGTCCGGTCGTGATCCAGCATCGCAACCGCAACGTCGCTCCGGCCTGGGCAGCCTAGGTCAGTTAGAAGGAACGGCCCTCACCGGCACGTTCACATTGCACAGGTCGGCTCCGCCGGCAGGACGAATGAAAAAATCGTCCTGCCGGTTTTTTCTTGCGTGAAGATAGGCCGCGAAGGACGGCCCCGCGAGATATTCGAAGCGCGGGCGCTCGGCCGCCGGCAAGTCGGAGGCCAGCCGGGCGCTGACGATCGGAACGTCCGACGAGCGTTCCTTGTAGAATCCCAGCGCTTCCGTCCCGCGCGGGAGCGAGGACATCGCCTCGAACCCCGACACGATCCGGCCGACCAGCGCGATGTTGCGGTCGAGGTGACGCGGCGCATGGCCGATCACCGCGTAGAGCTCCCCACCCGTGCCCGTGTCGGGCGACAGGTCGCGGCCGACGCCGACCATTGCGTAGCAGTGGGCGAGGTTGGCGGTGCCGCGCTTGGGATCGTAGGCGACTGGCCAGCCGCCCGAGAAACCGGCCGCCGGAGCGTAAGCGTCGGGCGAGCCCAGCGGCGTAATCGTCAGACCCTTTCGGGCCCGATGATATTCGGCCGGGGGCTTGGCGACGACGCCCTGGGGCAGCGCCTTCTCGCTCTCGTTATTGCCCCATTGGACGACATAATTGTCCTGGACCCGATAGATTTTCGCGCCATCCCACCAGGCGCCCTTGGCCAGCGCGCGGATATTGGCGACGTGCACCGGAGCGAAGGCGGGAGCGAGCTGCATCACCACCTTTCGCCCGCCGCCAAGATCGAAGACGACGAGGTCCTCGGCGGGGATTTCGCGCCAGTCGGCCTTGGGCGCTGCGCTGACGATCTCGCTCGGCGTCTTTGGCTTCGCCGGCGGAGCGGCGGCGATCAGGGAGAGCATGGCGAGGGCGGCGATGGTTCGCATGACGGGCCTTTCGGAAAATGGCAGGTTCGCAGCATTGCCGCCTCCCCTTCGCAGCGCAAGCCCGCTAGGAAATGACGATGTATCTCTCCACGCTGATGCTGCTCGGATCGGGCGAGTTGGGCCGGGAATTCGCCATCGCCGCAAAGCGGCTCGGCTGCCGGGTCATCGCCTGCGACCGCTATGCCAATGCGCCCGCAATGCAGGTCGCCGACGATTGCGAGGTCTTCCCGATGCTCGACGGCGCGGCATTGCGGGCGGCGGTCGAGAAGCATCGGCCCGACCATATCGTGCCGGAAATCGAGGCGATCGACACGGCGACGCTGGCCGATCTGGAGCGCGAGGGCTGGCATGTCGTGCCGTCGGCGAAGGCGGTCCAGTTGACCATGAACCGCGACGGCATTCGCGATTTCGCGGCCGAGGAGCTTGGCCTCACGACGTCACGCTATCTCTTCGCCGAAACGCGCGAGGAGGCGATCGCCGCCGCCGAAACCGTCGGTCTTCCCGCCGTGGTGAAGCCGGTCATGTCGTCCAGCGGCAAGGGTCAGAGTAGTGCGCGGACCTCGCAGGAACTCGGAACCGCCTTCGACTATGCCGTCGCCAACATGCGCGGCGACCGGCCTCGAGTGATCGTCGAGGAGTTTATCGACTTCGATTACGAGATCACGCTGCTGACCGTCGCGACCAGGGACGGCGTGCTCTTCTGCCCGCCGATCGGCCATCGCCAGGAAAAAGGTGATTACCGCGAAAGCTGGCAGCCTCACCCGATGGACGAGGCGGTTCTCGCATCGGCGCAGGACCAGGCGGAGAAGGTCGTCACCGCTCTCGGCGGGCACGGCATTTTCGGAGTGGAATTCTTCATCGCCGGAGACCGCGCCATTTTCTCCGAACTCAGCCCGCGCCCGCACGACACTGGAATGGTCACGCTAATCAGCCAAAGCCCGAACGAGTTCGAACTTCACCTGCGCGCCATCCTCGGCCTGCCGATCCCGGCGATCGAACTGGCCGGACCGTCGGCGTCGGCCGTCATCCTTGCGGATCGCGAGAGCCATGACTTCGCTTTCATCGGCACAGCCGAGGCGCTCGCCACCGGCGAAGCAGGCAAGCCGGTCGACCTTCGCCTGTTCGCCAAGCCCAACACGCTGAAGAACCGCCGCATGGGCGTCACACTGGCCCGCGGAGTCGATGTCGAGGAAGCAGTCGCTCGAGCGGTCGCCGCCGCCGGAAAGGTCGCGATCGCCTACCGCGACTAGTTCTTGCATAATTATGCATCGATTTGCATATAGCCTGCATGATTCGTGCTGCCATCCTCGGCGCCTCCGGCTATGTCGGCGGCGAGCTTATGCGCCTCATCGCCGCTCATCCGGCGATCGAGGTCGGCGTGGCCTTTGCCGCGTCCAATGCCGGCCAGCCGGTCACCTCCGTCCATCCGCACCTTGCCCTCGCCTATCCGGCGATGACCTTCGCTTCCTGGGATCCCGCGCTCCTGAAGGGCTGCGACCTGATCCTCGCGGCGCTGCCGCATGGGGAGACGCAGCGCCTCGCCGACGAACTCCTCGCGCCCGGCATCCCCTTCGTCGACCTCGGCGCCGATTTCCGTCTCGACAGCGCGGCCGAATATGAGCGCTGGTACGGCGAGCCGCATGCCCGGCCCGACCTGCTCGACAGCTTCGCCTATGGCCTCCCCGAATTCTTTCGGGCGGAAATCAAGGACTCCAAACGTGTCGCGGCGCCCGGCTGCTACCCTACCGCCGCCAGCCTCGCGCTTCGTCCTCTGATCGAGGCCGGCGCGATCGACAAGCAAGGCATCGTCGTCGACGCAGCCTCGGGCGTCAGCGGAGCGGGCCGCTCGGCCAATGCCGGCACGCACTTCTGCGCGGTCGACGGGAATTTCCGCGCCTACGGCCTGCTCAATCACCGCCACACCGCCGAGATGGAGCTGACCACCGACGCGTCGGTCCTGTTCACCCCGCACCTGATGGCGGCCAGCCGTGGGATCCTTGCCACCTGTTATGCCCGCGCGGCCGGCTCCAGCGACCCGCTCGCCATCCTCCGCGACGCCTACGCGGCCGAGCCCTTCGTTCATGTCGGCGAAACCCCGCCGGAGACGAAGTGGGCCACCGGCTCGAACGCCGCTTTCCTCTCCGCCCGTTACGACGAGCGGACCGGCACGGTCGTCGCCCTCGCCGCGATCGACAATCTCGGGAAAGGCGCGGCGGGCCAGATGATCCAGTGCGCCAACCTCATGCTCGGCCTCGACGAAGGCGCGGGCCTAACGAATATTGGAGTTTATCCGTGAGCGTCACTCTGGCCGAAGGTTTTGTCGCGTCCGGCATCGCGGCGGGGATCAAGACGGAAGGACGCCGCGACGTCAGCCTGCTTGCCACCGACGACGGCAAGCCGGTCCCGACCGCCGCCGTCTTCACCCAGAACAAGTTCCGGGCCCCGCCGGTCGAGGCCAGCCTAGAGCGGCTCAACGTGTCCGGCGGCATGGCGAGCGGCGTGATCGTCAACAGCGGCAACGCCAATGCCGGGACGGGCGCCAAGGGCCGCGCGGACGCGGAATCGATGTGCGCGGCCGCCGCCGACGCGGTTGGCTGCGACCCCCGCGACATGCTCGTCTGCTCGACCGGCCTGATCGGCTTCCGGCTGCCGATGCGGAAGATATTGAACGCCGCGCCCAAGCTTGGGACGACGCTGAGCCGGGACGGTCACCGCGACGCGGCCAAGGGCATCCTCACCACCGATACGCGGCCCAAGGAAGCGGCAGTCGTCCGCGACGATTATGCCGTCGGCGGGATGGCCAAGGGCTGCGGGATGCTGGCGCCCAACATGGCGACCATGCTCGCCTTTCTCACCACCGACGCGGAACTGTCGCCCGAGGAACTGAGGCCGATCCTGTTCCGCGCCGCCGACGCGACCTTCAACACGCTGATCACCGACGGCGCGACCTCGACCAACGATACGGTCATGCTGTTCGCCAGCGGGCGGAAGGGACGCCCGGCCGACCTTACGGGCTTCGAGGACGACGTCCGCCAGGTCTGCGAGGAGCTGATGCTGCAAATGGCGCGCGACGCGGAAGGGATGACCAAGCTGGTCGTCATCAACGTGATCGGCGCCGCCAGCGACGCGGAGGCGCGGAAAGTCGCCCGCTCGATCGGCAACAACCAGCTGATCAAGTGCAGCTGGTACGGCGCCGACGCCTATTGGGGCCGGTTGCTGGCCGAGGCCGGCAGCTGCGGCGTCGAGTTCGAAACCGAGCGGACGTCGGTGAGCTATGGCGGGATCAAGGTTGCGGAAGGCGGCGTGGAAATCCCCCACGAGGCCGAGCGGGTCCGTGCGCACATGAGCGAAGACGAGATCGACATCCTGGTCGACCTCGGGCTCGGCAGCGGCAAGGGCCGCGCGGTCTCGGTCGATCTCGGCCCCGGCTACATCAAGGAAAATGCGGCCACCTCATGATCACGCCCAACGAAACCGCGCGCATCCTGATCGAAGCGCTGCCCTACATCCGCCGCTTCACCGGCAAGACCATCGTCGTGAAGGTTGGCGGCCTGCCGATGACCGACCCGGCGCGGATGCGCAGCCTGGCCAAGGATATTCTCCTTCTTCATTCGGTCGGCATCCGTCCGGTGCTGGTCCACGGCGGCGGCCCGCAGATCGACGTGGAAATGGCCAAGGCGGGGATCGAAGTGAAACGGGTCGAGGGGCTTCGCGTGACCGACGCCGACGCGCTCGACATCGTCCGCATGGTCCTGGTCGGAAAGACCAACCGCGATCTCGTCGCCGCGCTCAACGCGCTGGAGCCGGTCGCCATCGGAGTCGCCGGGGAAGACGGCCGCCTGCTCGAGGTCGAGCCGGTCGACGAGCGGCTCGGTTTCGTCGGGCGGGTAATCAAGGTCCGCGGCGAGCTGCTCCACGACTTCCATGACGACGGGCTGATCCCGATCGTGTCCACGGTCGGCGCCGACGCCAGCGCCCAGCCCTACAACATCAACGCCGACGATGCCGCCCGCGCGATCGCGGTGGCGATGCAGGCGGAGAAGATCATTTATCTGACCGGAGCCCCGGGCCTGCTGGAAGACCCGGCCGATCCGGCCAGCCTGGTCCACCGCCTCAGCCCCGGCGAGGCGCGGCGCCGGATCGCCGACGAGAGCGTCACCGGCGGAATGATTCCCAAGCTCATCGCCTGCGCGGAGGCGGTCGAAGGAGGGGTCGGCAGCGCTCACATGATCGACGGTCGCGCCGAGCATGCCATCCTGGTCGAGCTGTTCACCGACGAGGGCATCGGCACCATGGTTGCGGGAGAAGAGCGATGACCGGCAAGGTCCAGCGCCAGCGAATGATCGCCGACTGGCTTCGCGAGCATCGTGTCGGCAGCCAGGAGGAAGTAGTGGCCCGGCTGGCGCTTGCCGGAATCGCCGCCACCCAGGCGACCGTCAGCAGGGACATGCTCGAGCTGGGCGCGGTCAAGCTGAAGCGCGACGGCACCATCCGCTATGTCATGCCGGACCAGGTCGACCCGAGCCATGCCGCGGCCAAGCTCGACCGGCTCCTCGCCGAATGGGTCGACTCGATCATCCCCGCGGGAAATTTGCTGGTGCTGAAGACTCCGCCGGGCTCGGCCAACCTCGTCGCCAATGCGCTCGACGCGGCCGGGCTGGAAGAAGTTGCCGGCACGCTGGCGGGCGACGACACCATCTTCGTCGCGCTGGCCGAAGGGGTGAACCCGCACGCCGCGGCTCATCAGTTGCAGCGGCGTCGTTCCGGAGCATAATCGCCGGCCGATGCGTTGCCCCTCAAAGGAGGAACCATGTTTCGTACCGCGCCGCTCATCATTGCCGCGATCCTGACCAGTTCTTGCGGCAGCTCCGAAAATCCTGCTCCGCCCGTCCAGAACGACGTGATCGTGCGCAGCGAGGCGCAGCAGCAATTGTTCGACTTGAGCGACCTCAATCGCGCCATCGCCCTCAAGCGCGCCATCGCCGACCAGGGGCTTCGCTGCGCCCAGATCGTGTCGACCGGCTATGTCACCCGCTACAAGGACATGGACGTGTGGACCGCGACCTGCAGCGACAAGCGCGTCTGGTCGCTGTTCGTCGGCGCCAATGACAGCGTCCAGGTCCGCCTGTGCAACGATAATGAGAAGCTCGGGCTTCCCGCCTGCAAGGTTCAGCCCGGCACCGAGGGCGGCACCGGGCTGGATGAAGTCAATCTGGTCAACGCGGCCGAGTAACGCGGCGAACTTCCGGGTCCCCATCAAAGTACCACTTTGATGGGATCAGTCGCAGCGGCGCGTTTCCTTATATTCGCCGGTCGCCGACTTTTCCTTGATCGTCACGCACTTGCCCTGGCGGATTTCCTCGCGCCAGCTGCCGTCGGGATTGACCTGCCGCTGCCCCTTGGGGACTCGCTTGCCGTCCTTGATCTCCCAGTTGAAGCTGCGGGGCGTCTCCTGATCGCCCGGCGCCGCATAGGCGGCCGAAGCGGCGGTCGCGGCAAGCGCGACACCGGCAACCATCAGGACGATCTTCAACGTGCGAGTCATGTCATCTCACTCCTTGGCACGTGTCATAGACGAAACGAGCTTAACGCGCGCTGAAATGTCTGTTCACCGACATAAACGATTGAAACACGCGAAAAGCCTCCGCCCGGAAGGGGCGAAGGCTGTTGGGTCGCAACGATTTGCCGAGCTGGGCGGTTAGCCCTGCCTCGCCTTGAAGCGGCGGTTCGTCTTGTTGATGACGTAGGTCCGGCCGCGACGGCGAATCACCCGGCAATCGCGATGACGCGACTTCAGCGACTTCAGGGAATTGCGAATCTTCATGGCCG
>CBFGLY010000023.1:0-9841 GCA_965649725.1 uncultured Sphingomonas sp. | reverse complement strand
GGCTGGTCCTGTTCGCGATCCTGTGGTTCCTCTTCTGGCGGACCCAGGCGCGCTATCAGCCGGGCAAGCTCGTCGGCGCCTTCATCCTTTTCTACGGCATCTTTCGCTTCGGCATCGAGTTCATTCGCGAACCGGACGCGCAATTGACCGCCTTCGCCCAGGCGACCGGCCTGCACATGGGCCAGTGGCTGACCGTGCCGATGATCCTCGGCGGGCTTTACCTGATGGTCACCGCCAAGGGACGCCGGGTTCGCGTCGAGCCGACGGTGGGGACCGCGAGTATTGCCTGACGGGCCCCTCCCGCAAGCGGGACGGTGGGCGTGACTCCACTCGGGCGCGCGCTGATCGATCGTATCAAGAGCGAAGGGCCGCTCAGCGTCGAGGCCTTTATGGAGGCCTGCAACGCTTATTATTACGCCACGCGCGACCCCTTGGGCGCGGATGGCGATTTCACGACGGCACCGGAAATCCACCAGATGTTCGGCGAGTTGGTCGGCGCGGCGCTCGCCGACGTCTGGATGCGAGCGGGCAAACCGGACAATGCCGCCTATGTCGAGCTCGGCCCGGGCAGAGGAACGCTGGCCGACGATGCGTTGCGGGTGCTGCGCCGATCGGGTTTCGCCGGAGAAGTGCATCTCGTCGAGACGAGCGACGCGCTTCGCCAGGCCCAGGCCGAACGGCTTCCCGAAGCGCAGTTTCACGAAAGCCTCTCGACCTTGCCGCCCGATCGGCCCCTGCTGGTGGTGGCCAACGAGTTTTTCGATGCCTTGCCGGTGCGGCAGTTCGTGGGCGACTATGAACGGCGGGTCGAATGGATCGGCGGAAGCTTCGCCTTCGACCGTGACGGAGAGATTCGGGAAACTTCTCCGGCGAGGGAAGAATTGGCCTCGGAACTGGCAAGGCAGCTGCGCATGCGAGGGGGCGTCGCGATCATCATCGACTATGGCCACAACCAGCCGGGCGCGACCGGCGACACGCTGCAGGCGGTGCATGGCCATGCTTACGCATTGCCGCTCGATCGTCCGGGGGAGCAGGACCTGACCTCGCACGTCGACTTCAGCGCCCTATCTGAAGCCGCCCGGCGTACCGGCGCCGTGCCGAGCCGCGTTGCAAGCCAGGGAACATGGCTCGAGACGCTCGGCATCGGCGCGCGCGCAATGGCCTTGGCGGCCAAGAACCCGCAGGATACGGAAAGCATCGCCGCGGCCAGGCGGCGGCTATGCGACGAGGAAGAGATGGGGCGGCTGTTCAAGGTCATGGCAATTCGCTCGCCGGACTGGCCCGATGTCGCGGGGCTGGAGCCATGACGGTCGAGTATCGCAACGCCGGGATCGAGGATGCGGACCGGCTCGCCAGGCTGGGCGCCAGCACCTTCACCCATACGTTCGGCCATCTCTACCAGCCGGACGACTTGGCCCTGTTCCTGCAGAATCATTCGGTCGCTGCCTGGGAAAGGGAATTGACCGACCCGGCGTTCGAAGTGCGCGTTGCCGAGGCGGGCGGCGACATGGTGGGCTATGCCAAGCTAGGCCCGCCCCACCTTCCCTTCGAGCCTCGCGGGGAAGCGGCCGAGCTTCGCCAGCTCTATGTGGTCGAGGAGATGAAGGGCCAGGGCGTCGCCCATGCGCTGATGGACTGGGTGATCGACCGGGCCCGCGACCGTCGGGCCGACCATCTCTATTTGTCGGTCTTCACCGACAACCACCGAGCGCGGCGCTTCTACGAGAAGCTCGGTTTCGAAGCAGAGGGCACCTATCACTTCATGGTCGGCAACCATGCGGATGACGACATCGTCATGCGGTTGAAGCTGTGAGCCTCGACATCGTCCGCGCCAACGTGCTGGACGGCGTGCCCCACGGGTTTTTCGGGCGAGCGGGGGGCGTTTCGACTGGCGCCGTCGCGGGGCTCAACTGCGGGCTGGGAAGCGGCGACGATCCCGCTTCGGTGGAGGCGAACCGGCGGGCGGCGGCCGATGCGATCATTCCCGGCGCCGCCCTTGCCAGCGTCCACCAAATTCATTCGCCAACTGCGGTGATCGTCAACGAAGCGGTGCCGCACGGCGAGCGGCCGCATGCCGATGCGCTGGTGACAGACAAACCCGGCCTGCTGCTCGGCGTGGTGACGGCCGACTGCGCGCCGGTACTGCTCGCCGACGCCGAAGCAGGAGTCGTCGGCGCCGCTCATGCCGGGTGGCGGGGAGCAACCGCCGGGGTCACCGACCAGGCGATCGCAGCGATGATTTCGCTCGGCGCCAGGATCGATCGCATCGCGGCGGCGGTGGGCCCTTGCATCGCCCGTGCATCCTATGAAGTCGATCATGGCTTTGCCGGCCGGTTGGCGGAAGAAGATCCGGACAATGAGCGCTTCTTCTCCGATGGGCCCGCGGGCCGCCCGCATTTCGACCTGGAAGCCTATGTAGTCGCCCGGCTGGCGGCGGCGGGCGTTCGCCGGGTCGAAGCGTCCGGGCTCGACACCTATGCGTTGCAGGACCGCTTCTACAGCTATCGCCGGTCCACTCATCGCGGCGAGCCGACCTATGGCCGTCAGATCAGCATCATCGGTCTTCCCAGCGCAGACTGAAGGGGTTAATCGGCCCGCACCGGCGAGCCGGCGGAAATGCGTCCTGCGGAGGTTAGGACGATAACAACGCCCCGGCTTCCTCGCACAGTAGCTCCCGCCTTCCTGGGAGCGAGAAGGTTCGAGGAACTGAACATGACCCGTGCCCCCAAGAATCCCGCGCGCTATATCGGCAATCACCAGCTCGATCCGGCCACCCTGATGATGGGCCACGGCTTCGATCCGGCGCTCAGCGAAGGCAGCCTCAAGCCGCCGATCTTCCTCACCTCGACCTTCGTGTTCCAGAACGCGGCCGAGGGTAAGCGCTTCTTCGAGGGCATCACCGGCAAAAGCGACGGATCGGGCAAGGCCGAAGGCCTGGTCTATTCGCGCTTCAACGGCCCCAACCAGGAAATCCTCGAGGACCGGCTGGCCATCTGGGAAGACGCCGAATCGGCGCTCAGCTTCTCCAGCGGCATGACCGCAATCTCATGCCTGGTGCTGGCCTTGGCCAACCAGAACGACGTGATCGTCCATTCCGGGCCCCTCTACGCGGCGACCGAAAGCGTGATCGACAAGATCATGGCCCGTTTCGGCGTCGGCTATGTCGACTTCCCGGCCGGCGCCTCGCGCGAAGAGCTCGACGAGGTGATGGCCAGGGCGAAGGCAATGGCCGCCGAAAAGGGCGGCAAGGTCGCGATGATCTACCTCGAAAGCCCGGCCAATCCGACGAACGCGCTGGTCGACGTCGAGGCAGTGCATGCCGCCCGCGCCGCCGCCTTTGACGGAGAACTGCCGCCGATCGCGATCGACAACACGTTCCTGGGCCCGCTGTGGGCCAAGCCGCTGGCGCAGGGTGCGGATGTCTCGGTCTACTCGCTGACCAAATATGTCGGCGGTCACAGCGACCTCGTCGCCGGCGCGCTGGTCGGCTCGAAGGCTGTCCTCGACAAGGTGCGGCTGATCCGCAACCCGATGGGCGGCATCTGCGACCCGAATACGGCCTGGATGCTGCTGCGCAGCCTGGAAACTCTGGAGCTTCGCATGTCGCGCGCGGGCGAGAGCGCCGAAAAGGTGTGCGAGTTCCTGCGCGATCACCCGAAGGTCGAGTCGGTCGGCTATCTCGGCTTTCTCGAGGAAGGATCGCGCCAGGCGGACATCTACCGCCGCCACTGCACGGGCGCGGGATCGACCTTCTCGCTCTATCTGAAAGGCGGCGAGCGCGAGGCCTTCGCCTTCCTCGACGGGCTGAGGATCGCCAATCTGGCGGTTAGCCTTGGCGGGACCGAGACGCTGGCGTCGGCTCCGGCCGCCATGACTCACTTGTCCGTGCCCGACGACCGCAAGGCGGCGCTTGGAATCAGCGACAATCTCGTCCGCATCTCGATCGGCGTCGAAAAGGCCGAGGACCTGATTGCCGACTTCGATAACGCGTTGCGGGGGGTTTAGCCCCAGTCTTCCACGCGCCAGGCGCGGACCTTGGCGAGCTTCGCCAGGCGATCATGCGGGTTCACCGCGACGGCCTCGTCGGCCCATTCGAACACGGGCACGTCGCTGGCGTGATCCGAATAGAATCGGACGTGGCCCCGCTCCAGACCGCTCTTGCCGAGCCAGTCCTCGATCATCGAGAGCTTGGCCGGCCCATAGCAATTCTGGCCGTCGATTTTGGCATGGACGCGCTCATCCAGGCCGAGGATCGAGTTGGTGCCGATGCATTCGTCGAAGCCGAGGCGCTCGGCGATCTCCCGCGCATAGAAGCGGTAGCTGGCGGTCGCCATTACGACATGGCGGCCCTCGGCCTTGTCGCGCGCGATCGCCTCGCGGGCACCGGGGCGGACGTTATGGGCAAGCGTCGCTTCGGCGAAGCTTTCGACCAGCGGCTTGAGTTCGGACGGATGCCGGTTGTGGCCCAACAGCAGGTGGTGATTGATTTCCTTCAGCCGTCCGCGATCGATCAGCTTCAGGGCGTAGGCGAGCATTGAAGCAATGACCAAGGGCAGGAGCAGCAGCCGCCACGGCGCTCGCCTCAATGCGCAATGGAGCAGGAAGGGCGTGTAGGTGGCGCGCCGCGTCACCGTGCGGTCCATGTCGTAGATGGCGAAGTCGGTCATGCGCGCCCCTCGAGGATCGCGGTGACCAGCGCGTGGTCGGCGGGCTTGTCGACGTCGACGGCGGCGAGCGGATTTTCGAGCTCTACCTTGCGAAGGTCGAGACCGAGCCGGCGGCCGATGGCAGTCAGTGTCTGGTCGAGCGTGCGCAGCCGAAGCAACGCGCCGAGCAAGGGCAGCGGCCCGAGCGCGGCGATCATCCGCCAGCCCTTCTTGCGGTCCTGCTCGACCGACCGCCACAAATCGACGGCTCTTGCGGCCTTCGCGCTGCCGAAGGCGAACAGGTTCGCGCCGGAATAAGAGCCACCGCGGAATTTCAGCCAGGTGCGGCTGGTCTGCGGAAGCCGGGCCGAAAGCGCTTTTCGCTCGACCACTCCGATTGCCACGTCGGCGCCGCTGGCCTCGCGGCAGAATTGGGCGACC
Organism: uncultured Sphingomonas sp.; assembly: GCA_965649725.1. Classification (GTDB taxonomy): domain Bacteria; phylum Pseudomonadota; class Alphaproteobacteria; order Sphingomonadales; family Sphingomonadaceae; genus Sphingomicrobium. The sequence continues at coordinate 4,754 of CBFGLY010000023.1, read as the reverse complement.
ATGCCGGCGTCCAGCAATGCATGATCCGCGGTAGTCACCAGCAAGGGATAGCGAGTGGCCGGATCGCCGAGGAACGCGCCGAGGGTCGCAGCGATCGTCCCGGCGGATTCACCGACGCCAATGCGCGGATCGTCCGGAAGCGCGGGCCGAATCCGGTCGGGCTGCTGGGCAAGCACCAGGACCTTCCCGATATCCGGTGAGGCCAGCAGTGCCGCGGCGGGTCGTGCGGCCATCGGCACCCCGCCGACCGGGATCAGCGCCTTGAGGTCGGTGCCGTGAGCTTCGGCAAATGCGTCCCTGCCCGGCCGCGACCCGGCGAGCAGCAGCGCGGTCCAGCGCGTCATGCCAGCCAGCTGACGACCGGCCGTCCGCGGTCCCGCCTTGCATTGGCCTGGGCCAGCCGTACCGCGTGGAAGATCAGCGAGAGGATGGTCCACAGCGCGACGAGCTCGATCCCCAAATCGGGCCGGCCGAACAACAGCGCGACCACCAATATGGCCATATTGGGGTTGCGCCGGGCGGTGATGAGCCGGAACTGGCTATCGATCCGCTGCCAGACGTGGATGTGCATCCCGTACCGGCGGACGAAAATGCCCTCGATCAGGCGCTGGGCGACATAGCCGACGACGATGGCGCCGACGATCATCAACTCATACACCCGATCGTCCAGCGGCCGCCCATAATCGCTGAGTCCCTCGGCCCAGGCCCACCACCAGAAGGGCGGGTGGATAAGATCGACCCCGTGATCGAAGATATTGCCCCACTTCGACGACTGGCCGGTGCAGCGCGCCAGCTTCCCGTCGACGGTATCGAGCACCATGAAGCCGAAGCCCGCGGCGATGCCGGTCCAGTACCAGCCCGAATAGAAGAGGAAAAAGGCAGCGACGCACAGCGCCGCCCCGACCGCCGTCACGGCATTCGGCGTAAGGCCCGCCTCCGCCGCCCAACGGGTCAGGTAGAAGGCGGGCCGGCGCCACAGATAGAGGGTCAGCGCGTCGGTCACGCCTTTGTAGCTTGCGTCATAGGCTGCCCGCTCGACCGCCATCGGATCGGCCGGATCGAGGCGCATGACGAACGGACGTTCGCGCTTGCGAAGCTTGCGGTAGCTGAAGTCCGCCGTGTCGGAATCGATCGCGGTAAGCGCGCCGCCGTCATAGGCGGTCCCGGCGTGCATCGCCGCCAGAATGGGCGCCGCATCCCCGTCGGCGGGCACGTGCGCCAGGACCGGACGGCCTTCCTTGGTCAGCACGTCGCCCGGCCGCTCGGCCAGTGCCACCAGCCATTCGGGATCCCACGCCCAGCCAAGGTCGGCATAGACGGTCGAGCGGCCGGGCTCGGGAGCCTCCGCGGGCTCAAGCCGCGACTTCGCCGCCAGCGCCCGCGCCCGGTCCCTCGCGCTCATGCCGAATGCGCGGGCGGGGTTGTCCCCGACCGTCACGAACAGCGGCCCCCCGCCGGCGGTTTTTGCGCCTGTCATCAACGCAAGCGCTATAAGGCATCGATTAGGACAGCAAAGAGGCAAATCGTCCGCCCACTTGCCGCTGAATCGGATTTCGCGCAGGGTCGCCACTCATGGGGGCTGGCTCCGACACTTCCGTCCCGTCCGGGGAAGATGATGCGTTCCGCTGCGTAGGGTCGCTGACCATCGCGCGCGCCGCCTCGACCCAGCGCGAGCTCGAGGCCGCGCCCGACCCGCTGACCATCGATCTCAGCGGCGTCGAGAAGATGGACACCGTCGGGGCGTGGCTCATTTATCGCACCGTCCGCGACCGGGACGCCCGGGTGGTCGGGGCGAACGACGATGTCCAAGGCCTGCTCAACCAGGTCGCGGAAGCCGACCGGCCCGCCCGGATCCGGCCCGAGGAGCGGTCCGCGCCGCTGCGCACGCTGAACGAGCTTGGCGAATGGGTATCGGAGGCGGGAACGACCCTGGTCGGCCTCATCGCCTTCTTCGGGTCCGTCCTGATCGCCTTCGCGGCCATCATCCGCCGGCCGAAGCGCCTTCGAGTCAATGCGGTCGTCCACCGGTTCGACCTGGTCGGTGTCCGCGCGCTCGGGATCATCGGCCTGATGACCTTCCTGATCGGGATCGTCGTCGGCCAGCAGGGCGCCGTCCAGCTCGAGCAGTTCGGCGCCGAGGTCTACACGATCAACCTGATCGGCCGAATCACGGTGCGCGAGCTTGCCACGCTGATGACCGCGATCATGGTCGCCGGCCGCTCCGGCTCCGCCTTCGCCGCCCAGATCGGGACGATGAAGATCACCGAGGAAGTCGACGCGATGCGCACGATCGGCGTGTCGCCGGTCGAGGCGCTGGTCGTTCCGCGGTTGCTGGCGGCGATCGTGATGATGCCGCTGCTGTCCTTCTACGCGATGATCATGTCGCTGTTGGGGGGCGGCATCTACGTCTGGGTCGACCTCGGCATTCCGCCGCTCACCTACATCCAGCGCTTGCAGGAGGTGGTTCCGATCTCCGACCTGTGGGTCGGCCTGATCAAGGCGCCGGTGTTCGGCTTCATCATCGCGCTGGCCGGCTGCTTCAACGGAATGTTGGTCCAGGGGAACAGCGAGGAGGTCGGCACGAAGACGACCGCGGCCGTTGTCCAGTCGATCTTCATGGTCATCATCCTCGACGCGGTGTTCGCCATCTTCTTCTCCCAGGTCGGCTGGATATGACCGCGCCGGTTCATGATGGGCCGCGCGATGCCGACGGCGACAGCCGAGACGACATCGTCATCTCCGTTCGCGGCCTCAAGAACAGCTTCGGCGAGCAGCTCATCCACGAAGACCTCGACCTCGACGTGAGGCGGGGCGAGATTCTCGGCGTCGTCGGCGGATCGGGCACCGGCAAGTCGGTGCTGATGCGCTCGATCATCGGGCTCCAGGTGCCCGACGCGGGCGAAGTCGACGTGCTCGGCGAGAATATGATCGGGCGCGAAGAGGACGAAGCGAAGAACATCCGCCGCCGCTGGGGGGTATTGTTCCAGAACGGCGCCCTCTTTTCGACGCTGACCGTCGCCGAGAATGTCGAAGTGCCGATCCGGGAATATTTCCCGTTCATCAAGCCGCCGCTGATCGACGAGATCGCAAGCTACAAGATCGCCATGTCCGGCCTTCCCGCCAACGCCGGGCCCAAATATCCGTCCGAGCTGTCGGGCGGCATGAGAAAGCGCGCCGGCCTGGCCCGAGCGCTCGCCCTCGATCCGGAGCTGCTATTCCTCGACGAGCCGACCGCCGGCCTCGACCCGATCGGCGCCGCGGCCTTCGACGAGCTGATCGAAGGGTTGAGGGAAAAGCTTGAGCTGACCGTATTCCTCATCACCCACGATCTCGATACGCTATGGGCGATCTGCGACCGGGTGGCGGTCCTGGCCGACCATAAGGTGATTGCGGTCGGAACGATTGAAGAATTGCTCGCCTTGGACCATCCTTGGATTCAAGAATATTTTAACGGGCCCCGCGGACGTGCGGCGGTTGCCGGGTTGAAGGAACAGTCGGCCTGATGGAAACGCGTTCGAACCATGTGCTGGTCGGTGCAGTCTCGCTGGCGTTGCTGGCGGGCCTCTTGATTTTCATCGTCTGGCTGGCGGGCCTGTCGAACAAGGCCGAGAAGTGCTTCGACATCTATTTCGCCCAAGGGGTCGGCGGGCTCAACAAGGGCTCGTCGGTCAATTTCCAGGGCGTTCCCGTCGGCCAGATTGAGAAGATCAGCCTGCTTCCCGATCGGCCCGAATTCGTCTGGGTGCGGATCAAGGTCGATGCCGAAACCCCGATCCTCCAGGGCACGACGGCGCAGATCAAGGGCGTCGGCTTCACGGGCGTCAGCGAGATCGCGCTTGAAGGCGCGGTCAAGGGCGCGCGGGCACTGACCCAGGTCGGGCCGCAGGGATGCCCCGTCATTCCGGCGAGCTCAGGCGGACTCGGCGCGCTGCTCAACTCCGCGCCGGAGCTGATCGATCGAATCCAGCGCCTGACCGAGCGGCTGACCGAGTTGCTCAGCGACAAGAACCAGAATGCGGTTTCGGACATCCTCGAGAATGTCGACAAGACCACGCGCGTTCTGGCCGAGCGCGCGCCCGACCTGGCCGATGCCATCGGCGACGCGCGGATCGCCGCCCGCCAGGCCGGGATTGCCGCTGCGCGCGTCGGGGTCCTTGCCGACAGCACCAACCGGCTGGTGAACGAACAGGGCAAGCCGGCGGCCGAGGATCTGCGCAAGGCCATCGCTTCGGTCCAGCGCGCGGCAGATAATCTCGACGCGGTTGTGGCCGACGCCCGTCCCGGCATCCAGAATTTCTCGAAATCGACGCTGCCCGAAGCCAACCGGCTGGTCCGCGACCTTCGCGACCTGTCGGACTCGCTGCGCCAGTTCAGCGACCGGCTGAACAATGACGGGGCGCTGGGCGTGCTCGGCCCCGAAAAGCTTCCCGACTACAAGCCCGGAAAGACGAAATGATGCGTAACGACCGACTGTTGATCGTCGCCCTGGGCGCCTTGTCGCTGGCCGGCTGCTTCGGCGGCAAGAAGGTCCCGCCGACGCTCCTCACCCTGTCCAGCTCCGCTCCCGCGCCGGCAAGCGTCAACCGCACGGCCGCTCCCGGCGAGGCGATCACGATCGACGTTCCCGTCATTCCCAAGGAGCTGGCGACGACCAGGGTCCCCGCGCAGGTCGGGCCAAGCGCGATCGCCTACATCAAGGACGTCCAGTGGGTCGAAAGCCCGGACCGCCTGTTCCAGGACCTGCTCCAGGAGAC